>JBIJAE010000154.1:0-4582 GCA_044345895.1 Chitinophagaceae bacterium | reverse complement strand
CGTTTCGGGAAACTTTGGATTGCGCACCTTGAATCCAATAAGCTCACTCACGTCCTGGTCAATGGAAAGTTTTTTTCTTTCTGCCAACTGCATGATGGAAGTGGCAGAAAAAGATTTTGAAATGGAGGCAATCCTGAAAATGCAATCATTGGTCAGTGGTGCATTGTTTTCCCTGCTTTTGGTGCCAAAGGATTGGGTATAAATGATCTTGTTGTCCTTTACCACTGCTACAGACAATCCCATTACAGGTATTTCTTGCATGATGGCTTTTATGCCGGCCTCGGCTTTTTCTGGCTGGGCTTGTGCAAATGCTGAAAAGAGGAATATGGCTTGCAACAGGAGCAAAAAGGAAGAACGCATATTTTTCATGGTATAATTTACCCAATTTGGACTAAATCTGTTATTTTCACATATTAAGTATCATTTATGTGTTATTTTTCACATTATTAATGTTTATTCTGTGATTTATTTTAAAAGAAACCTTGAAAACAAGCTTCTGGTATGGAAAAATGCCAACAATAGGCTGCCCCTGGTCTTGAACGGTGCAAGACAAGTGGGTAAAACACATTTGATGAAATGGCTTGGGAAAAACCATTTCAGTCAGATGGCCTACTTCAACTTTGATGAAAGACCTGAATTGGCCCAATTTTTTGAAAGGGGGAAAAATGCAAAGGAAATCGTTGACAACTTATCACTTGTATATGGGTCTAAGATTGAGGCGGGAACTTTATTGGTTTTTGATGAAATACAAGCATGCCTTCCAGCATTGGGTAGCTTGAAATATTTTGCAGAAAATATGCCTGATCTGCATGTAATATCAGCAGGTTCATTGTTGGGTGTTGCCCTTGGAAATGGCAATTCTTTTCCTGTCGGGAAAGTACAATTCCTTGATGTACACCCCCTCAGTTTTTCAGAATTTCTGCAAGAAGTGGATGGCGGTTTGCATAAGTACATGGATACAATGAAAAGGATTGAAACAATCCCAGACATTTTTTTTAATCGGCTAAAAGATAATTTTAAAAAATACCTCATCACTGGTGGCCTACCAGCAGTGGCCGTTGCCTTTATTGAAACCCATGATTTTTCTGCTGTAGATAGAATCCTTGATGACTTGCTTACGTCTTACCAAAATGATTTTGCAAAACATCCCGTCATGAAAGATTCTGCCAAGATCAACCATGTATGGAAATCGCTTCCATCCCAATTGGCAAGGGAAAACAAAAAGTTTGTTTTCCAACTGGTGAAACAGGGGGCAAGAGCAAGAGAATATGAGGATGCCATCATTTGGCTGGAAAAAGCAGGCCTTATACACAGGGTTTTTTTGAACAAATCTCCCAAGCTGCCCCTGGTAGCCTATGATGATCTTCATGCTTATAAAATCTATTGTTTTGATGTTGGTTTGCTCAGGAGAATGTCTCGGCTTGATCCAATCGCTTTTACCGAAGGAAACCGGCTTTTCATGGAATTCAAAGGGGCGCTGATTGAGAATTATATCCTGCAAAGTTTGGCTCCTCAAATTGATGCAGAAGCACGCTACTGGACCTCTGATGTAAAAGCTGAGGTTGATTTTATCATCCAATGGAAGAATGAAATCATTCCAATCGAAGTCAAGTCTGACGAAAACATAAAAAGCAGAAGCCTTACCCTTTACCATCAACAGTATAAATGTCCACTTCGCATTCGTTATTCGCTCAAAAACCTGGAGTTAAAAGATGGACTGCTGAACATCCCTCACTTTATGGCAGATCATACCAGCAAATTGATTGAATTCGCCTTTCTTCATATCTTCAATCCTCAATCCCCATCATCATGAAACGTTTGTTATTTTTCGTATTGTTGGCCATCGCTGTTGTTGCAGGAATCCTTTTGATCAATACATTCCGATTTCAAAAGCCAGTAACATTCGAGGGTTCTGCGGTTGAAATACCCAACAACGACTCAGCAGCCGTTCACTTGAGCAATGCCATCCAGATAAAAACAATTTCCTTCGGTGATACACTTGCTATAGATACAGCGGAGTTCACCAAATTCCGCAGCTTCATGGAAACGACCTATCCACTGATGCACCAGCAGCTGGAAAAAATGACGTTCAACCAATTCAGTTATGTATTCAAATGGAAAGGAAAAGACACAACAGCAGCGCCATACGTGTTGATGGCGCACATGGATGTAGTGCCGGTGGAAGCGGTGGCAGAAAGCAAATGGACTTACCCTTCATTCAGCGGACTGATCAAGAACGATACAATTTGGGGCAGAGGCGCCGTAGATGACAAGGCCTCTGCGATTGCCATCATGGAAGCTGTTGAAAAATTACTCAGGGAAAACCATGTGCCGGAACGCACCATCTACCTGGCTTTCGGACATGATGAGGAAATTGCTGGAAAAAGAGGTGCTGCCATTTTCTCCAAATGGTTCAAGGACAACAACATCAAACCTGCATTTGTATTGGATGAAGGCGGACAGATTGATACGCAGCGATTCAAAGACGTAGGCAGACCAGTTGCGGTGATCGGCACTGGTGAAAAGGGATTTGTAAACATCGACCTTACGGTAGAAATTCCAGGCGGCCATTCTTCAATGCCCGACAAGGAAACAGCGATAGATGTATTGAACCAAGCCATTGTTAAAGTAAGGGCCCAGCAAATGCCCGCAATGATAACGCCCTCTGTCGGTGAATTGCTCAACCGCACTGGGGCAGCCCAGTCTTTCTTCACCCGGATGGTAATGTCCAACATGTGGCTCTTTAAAGGAATGGTGATCAGCAGACTGGAGGAAAACAAACAAACCAATGCAATGGTGCATACCACGATTGTGCCTACCATTGTCAAGGCAGGCATCAAGGACAATGTGATTCCATCCATTGCAAAGGCCACCTTCAACAGCAGGATCCTGCCAGGTGAAACCAGTGAGGATGTGGTGAATTTTGTGAAGAAAGCCATCAACGATGACCGTGTGATGGTAAAAAAACAAACCATCTCCCTCATGGAGCCATCAGCCACTACGCCCACGGATCATCCTGCTTTCAAGAAACTGGAAGGAATTGCCAATAGCCTTGTTCCATCAGCATTGGTATCGCCTTATCTGATGATTGGCGCAACAGATTCGCGCTATTTCAGGGGCTTCAGTGAAGCCGTACTGAACTTCACCCCGATGCAAGACGCCAAAGGGTTTCATGGAATTGATGAAAGAATCGGCATTGCAGATTTGAACAGAATGATTGCTTTTTACAAGCAGGTCATCACTTCAAAATAAGATTGTTTGCTTTGGAAGAGCATCATCAGTCATCCCTCAACATAGTGTTTGAAATTGTTCAGGATAGATTGCCATCCTGCTTCTTGTAATTCCAGAGAATTGACCTCCTCGGGTTCAAAGATTTCTGTGATGCTCACTGCACCATCAATTTCATTGAATTCAATTTTCAGGTTTCTTCCATCATCGCCCAAATACATTTCCAATGCAGCAAAAGGTTCAACCTTCACATAGGTTCCCCAGAAATCAAAATCAACACTACCATCTTTGGCAGCCATGATGTAATGGAACTCGCCATCAACCCTGAGGTCATTGGTTGCAGATGGACAGTGCCAGTCTGGGCTTGCATTGTTCCATTGCATGATGTGTTCGGGCTTTGTCCAGAAATCCCAGACAATATTCATTGATGCGTTGATGGTGGCCTTAACGGTAATGGTGTGCATGTGTATTTTGTATGTAAGGATATGAATTTATGAATTTAATTTAAGTGATTTAAGCGTAAATTTGATACGTAGAACAAAAATGAACAACCTTTCTGCATACAAACAAGAAATCAATGAACTTTGTGAGAACCATAAGGTCAGGAGCTTATATGCATTTGGGTCGGTCTTGAGTTCCAATTTCAATACCAATAGTGACATTGACCTCATCGTTGAGTTTAATGATATTGATGTGAAAGATTATGCTGACAACTATTTTGATTTTAAGTTTTCATTAGAAGAAATATTCAATCGCCCGGTTGACTTATTGGAAGAACAAGCAATTAAAAATCCTTATTTTAAACAAGTAGTAAACCAATCGAAAGAACTTGTTTATGGATGATAAAATCAAAGTCTGGCTTTTTGATATCTCGTTTAATCTTACTTCCGAACAGACTCGATTTTATCCCCTTTGATAGGTGAATAATCTGAACGCAGTACGCCATTGACCATGAGCTGGTCAAAAAAACATTTTGCTCCGGTGGCCAGGATCATGTCTTCTACGTTTTGAAGATGAAAGTGCAGGTGTGGCTCTGATGAATTGCCAGAATTGCCACAGAGGCCCAGCAATTCACCTGTCTTTACCTGTTGACCTTGTTTGACGACAATTGAATGTTGCTTGAAGTGTGCAAAAAATACATACTCCCCCTTGGAGGTCTTTATCACCACGGTATTCCCAGGTATGTAAATAGGATTTAAGGTTCCTGGAACATTGTCTTTTACACCATCAACCACCAAGACAATCTCCCCATCACAAGGCGCAAAAAGCTCCTTCCCAAATGCATAATAATCCTCATTAACAAGCCCATTCCCTTTGTGCGTAGAGCCCTTTTCGTCATGTACCATCATATCAA
>JBIJAE010000128.1:0-5272 GCA_044345895.1 Chitinophagaceae bacterium | reverse complement strand
TTGTGTGATGCCATTGAACAGCATTTTGTCAATGGTTGTTGTGATGCCATAGCTATGGGCCAGGAGAAGAACCCATTTGTTGGCAGCGTCATATCCTTCAATGTCAAGCGTGGGGTCTGTTTCTGCAAAACCAAGTTGCTGTGCCAGCAACAAGGCTTCCTTGAAATTCAGTTTTTCCTCAAACATTTTGGTAAGGATAAAATTGGTTGATCCATTGACAATGGCCTTGATGGAATGCAGCAGGTCGTTGTCGTAATACTCCTCCAGGTTCCTGATGACAGGAATGGATGCACAGGCAGATGCTTCGTACAGCAAAGACCTTCCGGTGGTGTTTTGAAGTTCGATGAGTTCAGGCAGGTGCTCTGAAAGCATTTTCTTGCTGGCGCTCACAACGTCTTTTCCATTTTTCAATGCAGTGGTCACGATCTCATATCCCGCTACGCTATCATTGATTACCTCTACAATCACATTGATTTCCGGATCAAACAACAAGTCGTTTTTTTCGGAAGTGAACAGCGATGCGGGGGCATTTCTTTTCTTGCTCGTATTCTTAATGCATACTTTTTTAATAGATGCCTTCAGTGATGGTGTTTGCTTCAATACTTTGTACAATCCTTCGCCTACCACGCCAAATCCAAACATCCCAATCACCAGTGTTTTTTCTGAACCCATTTTTCTTCGTTTTAAATTTTATATTAATCAGTTGATCAGCTTTTTGAGCAGTTCATTCAATTTCTCATGTTCAATCAGGAATCCATCATGGCCATAAATGGATTCAATCACCTCTAGCTTTGCACCAGGAATATGCTTTGCAAGAAAGCGCTGTTCTGATACCGGGAAGAGCAGGTCTGATGAAATGCCGATGACCAGTGTTCTTGAATGGATTCTTTCCAGCATTTCCTCTGCTTTCAGCACACCTCTTCCCAGGTGATGGCTGTCCATGCTTTTGGTGAGCATATAGTAACTCAATGCATTGAAGCGCTTGGCCAGTTTCTCTCCCTGGTATTTTTGGTAGGATTCACTTCTGGTATTTTCAATGGCCTTGTCAAGATCCTCCTGTGTTTGGCCATAGGTGTCATAATGCCTGTAACTGATCAAGGCAACCGATCGGGCCACTTTCAATCCTTCCATTCCTGCTTCCGGGATTTTTTCTTTCCAGGTAGGGTCGGCTTCGATGCACATCCGTTGAGAGGCATTGAATGCTTTGCCCCAGGGAGAATGAAATGCATTGGTGGCAATCGGAACAAGAAATTTGAACAAGCTTGGTTGCAGGCAAGCCCAGGCAATCAGCTGCTGTCCACCCATTGATCCGCCAATTCCCATGAATATTTTGTCAATACCGAGTGAAAGCCTGAGCTGTTCATAAGACCTTGCCATGTCCATTGGCGTAAAGAAAGGGAAATCCTGAAAGAAAGGACTGCCTGTTTCCGCGTTATTGTCAAGGGGATTTACGCTTCCGTAATAACTGCCTGGCATGTTGACGCAGATAATGAAATACTTGAGGGGGTCAAAGAATTTTCCTTCTCCTACCATTCCTGCCCACCAATCAGACGGGTCGCTGTTGGCGGTCATGGCATGAAATATCCAAACCACATTGTCCTTGTTGGCAGACAATTCCCCTATGGTGGTATAGGCCAGCCTGAAATCCTGGATGGTTCTTCCAGACTCCAGGGTCAGCAACCCTTTGTAATGATATGTGTTTAATGTTTTGTTCATGTTGATCAATGCTTTCCGGAAAGGGCATAAAAAAACCCATCTGAAGCCAGATGGGTTTTCACTATAAAGCGTTGATCTTGTCAAGGGAAAATATCTGACTTATCTGTGCTTGCCTGCGCAAGCTGGAGTTGACACCTTATTAATGGTTAGTTAACAGGTTGTCAAGGCGTCATCGGGCCAATCCCTCTGCCTTTCTGGATAAGAATATTAAAGAACTAGTACAAAGGTAAACTTTTTTTCAATATTGACAAATCGGGCGCGCCCGCATGATTTTGCGTTAATTTTGAACGAAACAATATCACTAATCAGTTGTTCTCCCTAAACCCCTAAACCCAATGGTAAAAAAAGACAACATAGAAGTCATCGGCGCCAGGGCACATAACCTGAAAAATATCGACATCACCATCCCCAAACATCAGTTGGTGGTGATCACAGGCATCAGTGGAAGTGGTAAATCCTCATTGGCCTTTGACACCATCTATGCTGAGGGGCACAGGCGTTACATGGAAACCTTTGGGACCTATGCCAGGCAGTTTATGGGGGAGATGGAGCGGCCGGATGTGGACAAGATATCAGGGTTATCGCCAGTTATTTCTATTGAACAAAAGACGACCAACCGCAATCCCAGGTCTACGGTTGGCACAGTAACTGAAGTCTATGATTTTCTTAGGTTGCTTTTTGCCCGCGCAGGAGACGCCTATTCCATGAATACTGGAAAGAAAATGGTCAAGTTTACGGATGAAGAGATTGTTGCCGACCTTTTCAAAAAATTAGCCGGAAAAAAAATCACTATCCTGGCACCCATGGTAAGAGGTAGAAAAGGGCATTACCGCGAATTGTTCGAAGAGACCAGGAAAAAAGGATTCGTGAAAGTAAGGGTGGATGGAGAATTGAAAGACCTGGTACCCAAGATGCAGGTAGACCGTTACAAGGTTCACGATATTGAAGTGGTTGTTGACAGGCTTGCCGTTACGCCAGACATGAAAATCAGGATAGGACAGAGCATCAACCAGTCCATGCAGATTGGCAAAGGACTTTTGTTCATCCTCGTACACGACAACGATACTGTTGTTCAGTACAGCAAGAAACTCATGTGCGCCACAACCGGAATTTCTTATGAGGAGCCTTCTCCCAATACCTTTTCATTCAACTCACCTTATGGTGCTTGCCCTGCCTGCAAAGGACTTGGGCAGCAGCATGCCATCGACCTCAATGCCGTAATGCCTGACAGGTCCATTTCTATTGCTGATGGAGCCATCCTTCCTTTGGGCGAAGAGCGGGATTCCTACTATTTCAAGATGGTGGAACAGCTTTCCAAAAAGCACAAGTTCAGCCTCAAAACGCCCATAGAACAGCTTCCCGAAAAGGCCATGAACATCATTTTGTTTGGCAACGAAGAGGGCATTCAAGGGGATATCGATCAGTTGGAAAAGGGTGAATATCCTGGAGTCATCAACATGGTTGTCAGGTGGTTTACAGATAGCAACAGCGATGCCATCCGCGAATGGGCTGAGAAGTACATGATGCTCAGGCCTTGCACTGATTGCCATGGAACAAGGTTGAAAAATGAGAGTTTGTGGTTTCGCATTGACGGGAAACATATTGCAGATTTGTCTGAGATGAACCTTTCCGGATTGCAGACTTGGTTTGCAAACCTTGAAAAGCGCATAGACGACAGACAAAACCTGATCGCCAAAGATATCCTCAAGGAGATTCGCAGTCGTTTGGGCTTTCTGTTGGACGTAGGCTTGGGATATCTTTCATTGGGCCGCCCCACCAGAACATTGAGTGGCGGAGAATCCCAGCGCATCAGGTTGGCAACCCAGATTGGATCGAAGTTACAGGGCATTACTTATATCCTGGACGAGCCGTCCATCGGCCTGCACCAGCGAGACAACCAGCAATTGATTGGGGCGTTGAAAAACCTGCGGGATATTGGAAACAGTGTCATTGTGGTTGAACACGACAAGGACATCATGCTTGCTGCTGATCACCTCATTGATGTAGGGCCAAAGGCGGGCATACATGGAGGCAGGATTGTTGCCCAAGGAACACCTGCTGACGTTTGTAGGTCGGGTTCAGAAACAGCAGGCTACCTGAACAACAAGAAAAAAGTGGAAGTGCCGGCAGAAAGGCGGAAAGGCAATGGCAATTATCTTGAATTGAAGGGAGCCTCGGGAAATAATTTAAAAAATGTTGACATCAGCATTCCTCTTGCAACATTCGTTCTGGTAACGGGGGTAAGTGGCAGTGGTAAGTCCACCTTGATCAATGAAACACTTTATCCGCTTTTGAACAAGCATTGTTATGATGCGAAGCAGGATCCGATGCCTTATAAAAAAATAACCGGCCT
Organism: Chitinophagaceae bacterium; assembly: GCA_044345895.1. GTDB lineage: Bacteria > Bacteroidota > Bacteroidia > Chitinophagales > Chitinophagaceae > Pollutibacter. The sequence goes on along the minus strand of JBIJAE010000128.1, from coordinate 1,203 downwards.
CGAACATATCGACAAGGTCATTGAGATTGACCAATCACCCATTGGCAGAACACCACGCAGCAATCCTGCTACTTATTGTAATTTTTTTACAGACATCCGTCAGCTGTTTGCAGCAGTTCCTGAAGCAAAGATTCGTGGTTATAATGCAGGACGTTTTTCCTTCAATGTGAAGGCAGGTCGCTGCGACATGTGTGAGGGAGGTGGATTGCGGGTCATTGAAATGAATTTTCTGCCTGATGTTTATGTGCATTGCGAGAAATGCAATGGCAAGCGCTACAACCGTGAAACACTGGAGATTCGGTACAAGGGTAAATCAATCAGCGATGTACTGGACATGACAGTGGATGAGGCGGTTGAATTCTTTCAGCAAATCCCGTACCTCTACAGAAAAGTAAAGGTGCTGCAGGAAGTTGGCTTGGGCTATATCACCCTTGGTCAATCTGCTGTAACCCTTAGTGGTGGAGAGGCACAGCGTGTTAAGCTCTCTACGGAACTCTCCAAAAAAGATACTGGAAAGACATTTTATATTTTGGATGAGCCCACAACAGGCCTTCATTTTCAAGACATCAACCTGTTGTTGAATGTGTTGAATAAACTGGTCAACCGGGGCAATACTGTTTTGGTGATTGAACACAACCTGGATGTAATAAAAGTGGCTGATCATATCATTGACCTTGGCCCTGAAGGTGGAGATGGTGGGGGTACGATTTTATACGAAGGCGACCCGGATGGATTGCTGAAAGTTAAGGGAAGCCATACTGGGAAGTTTTTAAAAATAGAGTTGGATGCCAATTAAAAATGAACAAGGCATGAACGCTCCTGCGTCATGCCTTGCCTTGTGAATGAAAAGAAACAGGCTCCTCTCACTTGTTCACGGGGTACAGTATCCAACCTGTCGAAATTAAAACCGTATGATAGGACATTTAACATCACTACCTCTTCCGTAATCATTGTACTGCTCGTTTCTGCCGAGCCTGATGCTGATTTTTAGGGAAGAAGAATAGTATGCATCATTATTTGTAGGGGTTCCTCTTTTTGCGCCAATACCAAAACCGGGTCTGTAATTTCCGCCATTGGCAAAAGCAGATTTGTTTGCCATCTGGACTGCCTGTTTGGCTTTTTCAGTTCCATCTCCAAAGTAGGCGTAGAAATCTTCGTTGCTGATGTAGTTGGTACTGACATCATCAATGTAATCAGTGAATG
>JBIJAE010000127.1:0-5285 GCA_044345895.1 Chitinophagaceae bacterium | reverse complement strand
ATCAGCCTGGATAATGAATTGTCGAGGTCTACGACAAAGCGCATGGGAAGGTGATCCCGCCATTGTCCAATGGGAGGTGTTTGCTGACCATGCAGACTACAGAAGGTAAAACAAGCCAGGGTGAGGATGAAAGCAGGCTTCATGGTATAAAATTAACGCATTATCAGATGCCGCTGCCCGCTAAAAAGATTGAAGGGAGCGACATAAAATCCTTTCCTTTGTAAAAATTTTCTCCTATGTGGCAGGCGCTGGGCAAGGCGGTTCTTAGATTTCGCATACCATTGATGATTGCACTGGTGCTGTTGACCGTTTTCATGGGCTACCAAGCCAGCAAGGTGCAAATGAGTTATGATTTCTCCAGGGCCATCCCAACAGATCATCCCAAGTACAAGGCATACCTTGAATTCAAAAAAACATTTGGCGAGGATGGCAACCTGCTGACCATCGGTTTTACTTCAAAAAACTTTTTCGAGGTCGATCAGTTCAACGCATTGACAGGTTTTCAGGAGCAGCTAAAAAAGATCAATGGTGTTGAAGACATCATCAGTGTCAACGGGGCGGTAACCCTGAAAAAAAATGACAGTACCAACAAACTGGATGCCATCAGGATTTTTCCGGCCAACATCAAAAGCCAACAGGAGCTCGACAGCCTCAAGGATATTTTCAATTCCCTGCCTTTTTACCGTGGACTGCTCTACAACCCCGAAACAAAAGCCTATTTGCTTGGACTAAGGATCAACAGTGAAATCCTTGGATCTAAGGCCAGAGAAACCACCATTGGCGAAATTGAGAAAGAGGCTGCCAGTTTTGCTGAGGCTACAAAGCTTGATTTGCACCTGAGTGGCCTGCCGCTGATCAGGACCAATGTTGCACTGCGCATCGCAAAAGAGATGCAATGGTTCCTGCTGGGCTCTGTACTTTTATCTGCTTTGATCCTGTTCATTTTCTTCAGGTCTTTCAGCACCACCCTGCTCTCTCTTGCGGTTGTATTGATTGGTGTTGTGTACAGCCTGGCCACCATCCAGATGTTAGGCTTCAGGATCACCCTGCTCAATGCCTTGATTCCGCCGCTGGTGGTGGTGATTGGTATTCCCAACTGCATTTATTTCCTGAACAAGTACCATACCGCCTTCATGAAATCGGGAGACAAGAAAAAGGCGATTGTGGAGATGATTGGCAAAATGGGTATTGTTACGCTGTTCTGCAACATCAGTGCAGCATTGGGATTTGCCGTGTTTGCCTTGACCAAAAGCATCATCCTGAAAGAATTTGGAATTGTTGCCGGCATCAACATCATGGCCTTGTTTTTCATTTCATTGATCCTGATTCCCATCTCGCTATACTACATGGCGGAACCCAGGAAAAAGCATACCCGGTACCTGGAAAACAAATGGCTGCAAACCCTGCTTACAAAAATTGAACAATGGGTATTCATCAACAAAAAGACGGTTTACCTGGCCACAGGCATTGCATTGATTTTCTCTGTCATTGGCATTGCAAAACTGAAAACACAATCCTTCATCGTTGATGACCTTCCCAAAAAAGACAAGATTTACACTGACCTTCGGTTTTTTGAATCCAATTTCAGGGGCATCATGCCATTGGAAATCCTTGTGGATACCAAAAAGAAAAATGGCATTGCAGGCTCGAGAGCCCTTTCTGTCTATGAGAAGGTTTCTTCATTTAGTGCCTACATTGCCTCCTATCCTGAAATGGCCCGTCCACTTTCACTGGCAGAAGGACTAAAATTTGCAAAACAAGGATTCTATGATGGAGACAGCAACAATTATTCCATGCCCAATGCATTTGATGGGGCATTCATGGCGGACTACCTGAAGCCGAGCAAAGGAAATTCCCCTGACAAAGGTTCATTGGAAAAACTCATGTCTTCCTTCATTGACAGCAACAAGCAAATAACCCGCATCAGTGTAAACATGGCTGATGTGGGCAGCATGCGCATGCCCATCCTGATTGACAGCCTGGAAGCCCATGTTCCGGACTATTTTGACACCAGCAAGGTTTCTGTTCAGTTAACGGGTTCAAGCATAACCTTTCTTGAAGGCAGCAGGTTCATCATCAAGGGATTGAAGGAAAGCATTTTCTGGGCCTTTCTTTTCATCTCACTGTGCATGCTGTATTTGTTCAGGTCGTTCAGGATTCTCCTCTGCTCGCTGATTCCCAATTTAATTCCATTGGTCATGACAGCCGGGCTAATGGGATGGATGGGCATTGCGATTAAACCCTCTACCGTGCTGGTTTTCAGTGTTGCATTGGGAATTGCCATCGATATCACCATACGTTTTCTGGTGAATTACAAACAGGAGCTGCCACATTTCAACGGTAAGGTTCACGAAACTGTTGTGCAAACCATCAGGGAAACGGGCATCAGCATTGTCTATACTTCCCTTGTTTTAATTGCAGGATTCATCATTTTCGTGTTCAGTGGATTCGGCAGCACGCAGGCATTGGGATGGCTCACCTCCTTTACATTGCTGGTGGCAACCTTGACCAACCTCATCCTTCTTCCGGTACTGCTTTTGCTGGCAGCCAAGAAAAAAAGTTGATCTCCTGAAAACTGAAAAGAAATTACTTTAAGATTTCAGCCAGCTTGGTCAGAAGTTCATTCCCCCTGAGTCCTTTCGCGATGACTTTGCCTTGAGGATCAAGCAACACATTGAAAGGAATTCCTTCAATCTGGTACAACGGAACCACTGAACTCTGCCATTGCTTAAGGTCACTGATATGGGTCCAGGTCAGTCCGTCATCTTTGATGGCATTAACCCAGGCGTCTTTGTCCTTGTCCAGAGAAACACCCAACACAGTAAAATTCTTGTCCTTGAATTGCTGGTAAGCAGCAACCACGTTGGGGTTTTCCATGCGGCATGGTTTGCACCAGCTCGCCCAAAAATCAACCAAGACATATTTTCCACGGAGAGATGCCAATGAAACGGTTTTACCATTCACATCCGGCATTTCAAACAATGGGGCTTCTTTGCCTACAATATCCTCCGTTCGCTTGGGCTCCATCTGGTTGTTGAAATCACCTGCCAGTTTTGCTATTTTTGTAGACTTGGGAAAGCGCTTTGCAATAGCATTCAACGCAGGCTTGATCTGATCAGGTGATACAAGGTTTCTTGACATGCCAAGTGCATAAATGGCAACAGCTGGGGTTTTTGTGGTGTCAGCATAATTAAGCAGAAAAGAACCTGCAGCTGTAATTTTTTCACGGAATCCTGTTTCAAGGACTACCTTACTGCTGTCCATCACATCACCTTTCGCTACAATGGCGTTGCGGATTGAATCAAGATCCTTAAGCCTTGCATTGAATCCTGCGAGGAGCAACCTGAAAGAATTGCTTCCATCAGAATTAGATGAGAAAAGGTCTGGGGTTTTGAGGTCTGCCGTAACATTGATGGACGATTTGTCTGGAATCACCAGAAAATATGCCTGATTTTTTTCAAACCTAACCCTGTACAAAGCTTCAGGATCAACCGCACCTCCCTTTAAAACAAATGCTGCCTGCCCCATTTCAGCAACTGCAGTATCCATGGTGATGGGCTCTCCTTCCAGCTCAATCAGGTCAAGGTAAACAGACTGCTTTTCTGTATTGCCTTGAACGGTGAAATTGAAGCTGACATTTTTTTCTGTGCGCTTGCAGGATGCAGCAGCAAGGAAAACCAGCAAGGTGCTTGCCATCAAGATTCTTTTCATGCTATTGTTTTTTTATTTAAATGTGCATTGAGGAGTTCCGTTGTTGTTTTGGGATCTGCCTTTCCTTTTGACACCTTTTTTACTTCCCCGACAAATAACCCAATCAATCCCTTTTTACCTTTCCTGTATTCATCCACCTTGTCAGGCATGGAATCCAATACTTGCTGTACCCAGGCGCCTATTTCATCATCACCCGCATCCTGGAGCAAATTCATTGCAGCAGCAAGGGCCAAAGGACTTGCTTTGCCGTCTTCAAGCATGAGGGGCAACAGCTTTTGGGCAGCAACGGAGAATCCAAGTTTACCGTCTGCAACCAGGTTCAGCAAATCATGCCAATTCTCTAAAGTAATGGCAATATCGTTCCAAGAACCGTCAACAAGATTGAGGTGGGCACGCAGTGGCCCTATCAGAAAATTGGCAAGGTTTTTTTTATGGGGAGTTGATATGGCAATCTTTTCAAAAAGATCGCTCAGCTCCTTGTCTTCTGTCAATTGATCTGCATCATAGTGAGAGAGACCATACTCCTCAACATAATGCCGTGCCCTTTCATCAGGAAGAGAAGGAAGTGCATCCTTTATGCTACAGATAAATGCATTGGTGAATTCAAAGGGTGCAAGGTCTGGTTCAGGAAAGTAGCGGTAATCATCTGCATCCTCTTTTGTTCTGATGGAGAAGGTGATGCCCCTGTCTGCATCATAGCTCCTGGTTTCCTGCACAATGGTCTCACCCTTTTCACACATGTCAGACAAACGGTTGATCTCGATGTCAATCGCATGCCTAAGGTGTCTGATGGAGTTGAGGTTTTTCACCTCTACCCTGGTGCCCAGCAACTGGCTTCCTCTTGGCCTGACTGAAATGTTGGCGTCACAACGCAGGCTTCCCTCTTCCATGTTCCCGTCACAAATTCCTATCCACCTTACCAGCTTTCTGATCTGCGACAGGTAGGCAGAAGCCTCTTCGGCACTGTGCAGAACAGGATCTGTAACAATTTCAATCAGTGGAACACCAGCACGGTTGTAATCCAGCAATGTCAGACCATCATGCTGGTCATGAATGCTTTTGCCTGCATCTTCCTCCATGTGGATTCTTGTAAGCTGAATATCCCGCTGACCAGTTGAAGTAGTGATGCTTACATACCCACCACTGCAGATAGGAGTGGTATGCTGTGAAATCTGATAGCCCTTGGGCAGGTCTGGATAAAAATAATTTTTCCTTGCGAAGTAGTTGATTTTTGCAATCGTGCAATGACAGACCAGGCCCATGCTGATGGCATGTTCAATGGCAGCCTTGTTCATCCTGGGCAGTGTGCCAGGATGGCCAAGTGTAATTGGGCTTACATGGGTATTGGGACCCGCGCCAAAAGCTGCAGCATCGCCTGCAAACAACTTGCTTTTTGTTTGCAATTGTGCATGCACTTCAAGTCCAATTACTGCTTCATATTTCTTGGTCAGGTCTTCTGACATTGTATGGGTTGATTTCGAATGAGATAATGAAACGCGGGATCACATCAAACCAGTGCATTTTTGATGGCAGCAATGGAAGCTGACAAACCACTCACCTCCTGTCCTCCTGCT
>JBIJAE010000126.1:0-5289 GCA_044345895.1 Chitinophagaceae bacterium | reverse complement strand
AAAAACGACTGAGATGACAATTTTGCTCATGGTACAAAGCTAATCGTAGTGGTTCTAATGAACAGTTAAATCTCTCTTGATGCTAGCCCAGGTTGGCCAACCCTTCTTTCAGCATCTTGATCTTGTCCAGCGCATCTGCCTGCTTTTTTCTTTCCATGTCTACCACTTCAGACTTGGCATTGCTCACAAACTTTTCATTGGACAGCTTCTTCTCAACACTTTCAAGAAAGCCCTGGAAATAGGCCAGTTCTGTTTCAAGCTCTTTTCGCTGGATGGATGTATCCAATACCTGATCTGCCTTAACATAGAACTTGTCGCCACCAATCACCAGCTGAATGGTTTCTGCTACTGCATCATCGGTGAAAGAAAAAGTTTTGGCATTCACCTGCTTGCAAAGGAGTTCCTGAATGGGCAACCAAACGGCTTTTTCCTTTGCAGATACAAACAACGAAACAGCATCCTTGTTCTTTATCTGTGCCTTCACTCTTGCATCCCTGATAGCAGTGATAGCTGATTTAAGCAATGCAGCCTCTGTGAGTATTGCATGGTCTGCAGGCCTGGCAACGAATGATGCATCCATCTGCCTAACACAGAGGTCAACAGGTTGCTCATCCCTCAACAGATGATACATTTCTTCCGTCACAAATGGCATGAACGGATGCAACCTTTCCAATAATATTTCAAAAAATGAAATGGCCTTGTTGAGGTGAGCCTGATCCATGGGCTTTTCAAAACCAGGCTTGATCCACTCAAGGTACCAACTGCAGAAATCATCCCAGACCAGAGTATACAAGGTTTTGAGGGCCTCGCTTAGCTTGAACTGATCCATCAATTGGTCTACTTCAGTGCAAACTTCGCGCAGCCTTGCATCAAACCATTCATGTGGCCAGTCAGAACCCAGGGTCATCTCTTCAGCAGAGAGATTGGGCTTTGACCGCTCTTTCCAGAGTTGGACCAGTTTGAGTGCATTCCATATTTTATTGATGAAATTTCTTCCTTGTTCATTCGATGCCTTGTCCCAGAGAAGATCGTTACCAGCAGGAGATGCAATCAGAATGCCAAAACGAACAGCATCTGCGCCAATATCATCAATCATTTCAAGAAGGTCTGGAGAATTCCCCAGTTGCTTGCTCATTTTACGGCCCTGCAAATCGCGCACGATACCAGTGAAGTATACATCTTTGAATGGCTTTTGGCCCATGTATTCATATCCCGCCATCACCATCCTGGCCACCCAGAAGAAAATGATCTCTGGTGCGGTTACCAAGGTATTCGTTGGATAATAATAAGCCACATCCTTGTTTCCGGGATTGGAAATGCCCTTGAAAACTTCAAAGGGCCATAGCCAGGAGGAGAACCATGTATCCAAACAATCTTCATCCTGCTTGAGTTGTGGATTCTCTATACCATAAGTTGCAGAAAATTTTTGTTTGGCGTCCTCTTCATCCATGGCAACGATGAATCGGCCTTCTGCATCATACCATGCAGGGATCTGATGCCCCCACCAAAGTTGACGGGAAATGCACCAATCCTTGATGTTTTCCATCCAATGCCGATACAGGTTTTTGAATTTGGCAGGATGAAAATTGATCTCCCCTTCCTGCACCGCGTTGAGTGCCGGAGAGGATATTTTTTTCATGTCTACCCACCATTGCAATGAGAGCCTGGGCTCAACCACAACATCCGTGCGTTCAGAGAAACCTACCTGATGGGTATACTCATCAATTTTGACAACATGACCGGCCGACTTCAATTCCTCAACAATCAACTTTCTCGCCTCAAAGCGGTCCACACCAATGTATAACTGGGCATCATTGCTCAATGTGCCATCTTCATTCAGGATTTCGTATACTGTAAGGCCATGCTTGATACCAATCTGGTTGTCATTCATGTCATGCGCTGGCGTGATTTTTAATGCCCCTGATCCGAAATCAGTGGCCACATAATCATCACCGATGATGGGAATTCTTCTGTTGATCAGCGGCACGATGGCCTCAGTACCGATGAGATGCTTAAACCGCTCATCGGATGGATTAACTGCAATGGCTGCATCTCCCAAGATGGTTTCAGGGCGAACAGTTGCAATGGTTATGCCTCCATTTTCAAGCGGCATGGGATTGCCTTCCTTATCAGCCAACTGGTACTGGAGAAAATAAAGCTTTCCTTGTACCTCTTTGAAGATTACTTCTTCATCACTCAAAGCCGTTTTTGCACGCGGATCCCAGTTGATCATGCGTTTTCCTCGGTAGATATATCCTTTGCTGTAAAGGTCGTTGAATACTTGGATCACAGAACGATAATAATCAGGATCCATGGTAAAGCTGGTCCTGTTCCAATCAAGTGAACAGCCCAGTTTTTTCAATTGCTGCAGGATGATGCCACCATATTTTTCTTTCCACTCCCAGGCATACTCAAGGAATGCCTCACGGCTCAGGCTGGATTTTTGGATGCCCCTCTCGCGCAACATGTGTACCACCTTGGCTTCGGTGGCAATGGAAGCATGATCTGTACCCGGAACCCAGCAGGCATTCTTGCCCATCATGCGGGCACGCCTTACCAGGATATCCTGAATTGTATTGTTCAGACAATGACCCATGTGAAGAATACCCGTAACATTGGGTGGAGGGATGACAACCGTATAGGGCTCCCTTTCATCCGGGGTACTTTCAAAATATTTTTGATCCAGCCAATGCTGGTACCATTTTTGCTCTGCTGATCTGAAATCAAATGTTTTGGAAATCTCCATGAATTGCGAACGTTTAAGGCCCACAAAGGTAACAAGAAACTTAGACCTTACATGAAGGATGTTGCAAGAGTAGGATGCACTGGCCTGGCCTTTACCAAACCAGGTAGGTAACCAATGCAATCAAGGCATAAATGGCCAAGACTACTAAAAAGACTTTAGCAGTTTTACCTCCTTCGGAAGATGTGAACAGATTCATGATTTTCTTTTTCATTGGTGAATGCAATTGAAATTGGCGTATCATGGAATTGGATGGTAGAATCTACTTTCAAGACGAAAATGTCTTACAACAAGTTACTAACTTTTCCAAAGATAATGTTAAAGTTTTTTAAATAATCGGAGCCTTGGGTATTTCCAAGATGATTGTTGTTTGAAAATCCACTGATACTGGTCATTGGCAAGAGAAAATTTAGCCAGTAATATTGTGTCAGATATAGCCATATTCATCTGACAATTAATCTTTTATATGAAAAAATCAGCCAACCAAACCATTTATGCCATTTGGATCGACAGAAAACATGCCATGTTGATGAAAGCAACAACAGAGGGCGAACCCGAATTCATCGAAATCAAGTCGGGTGCAGGCAGAGAAAGATTTGATGGGGAATCAACAAATAAAACCGGCATGTTGGGCACTTCCCTTGATTGGCAGAAAAAAATGCAGGAAAAGGAAAACAACCATGTGCAGCAATTCCTGAAAAAAGTGGTTGATCAAATACAGAAAGCCAAAGAAATCCTGATCCTGGGTTCCGGTGATACAAGGTATGAACTTCAAAACCTCATTGAAAAGAGCAAATCGTTGCAGGATGTCCCCTTGAAAAATCGTGCATTCAGGAAAATCACCAAACGAGAACTTGAACTGGAAATGGAAAAAGAGTTCAGCCTGCACCTGGATTAAGTTTTCAACAGGGCAACTGCCTTCGGATTTATCTTGTTAATTTCGGATAATATTCGTGGGCAAGGCATGTATGCAATTGTAGACATAGAAACAACGGGAGGTAACGCAGGAACAGGAAGCATTACGGAGATTGCTATCCTGATCAGCGATGGGAAGACCATCATGCACAAGTATACCACACTGGTGAACCCGATGCAGCCCATTCCCATTTTCATTGAAAAACTTACAGGCATCACCGATAAAATGGTGAGCAAGGCCCCGGTGTTTGCCCATGTTGCAAAAGATGTCTACGAGCTGCTGCAGGACAAGGTTTTTGTTGCTCACAATGTCAACTTTGATTTTTCTTTTATTGCACACCAGCTTTCACAACATGGATTCAAGTTGCAATCCAGAAAGCTCTGTACCGTCAGGCTGAGCAGAAAAATATTTGAAGGCCATCAGAGCTACAGTCTGGGCAACCTGTGCCGTTCACTCGATATCCGTATTGAGGACCGGCACCGGGCCATGGGAGATGCGGAAGCTACAACCATCCTTTTTCACAAACTACTTGAACAAGACAGGCAGAACCATATTGAAAGCATGCTCAGGAAAGGCAGTGGCGACAGTTACTTGCCCATGAACCTTTCCAGCAACGATCTTGATAAGATGCCCAACACACCCGGCGTCTATTATTTTCATGACAGCAAAGGGAAAATTATTTATGTCGGAAAGGCAAAAAGGCTGAAAAAGAGGGTAACCAGTCATTTCTCAAACAACGACATCAGCAAGAAAAAACAAGACCTGATCAGAATGGTCAGCAAAATCAGTTTCCGCGAATGTGGCAATGAATTGATGATGGGTGTTTTCGAGAGCATTGAGATCAAAAGATTGTGGCCAGCCTTCAACAGGTCGCAGAAAAAGTTTGAAAATCGCTTTGGCATTTGCAGCTACGAAGACATGAAAGGAATCATTCGGCTGGGAATTGTCAAAAAGAAAAAACACTTGCAACCACATACATCATTTCCCATGCAATTAGATGGACACAGGCTCTTGAACAAGCTTGCAAGAGAACACAAGCTTTGCCCCAAAATGTGTTTTCTCCAAAAAGAGCAGGTTGCCTGTGTAGGAAAAGAAGAAGCATTTTGTGAAGGAATCTGTGAACATTCTGAAGACATCGCATCCTACAACACCAAGGTTAAATCTGCGATCCGGGAAATGATCCACCACTCTCCTACACTTGCCGTATTTGGCGAGGGCCGTGAAAGCACTGAGTTGACTTGCATCATGATTGGGAGAAACGATTTTCTTGCATTGGGATATGTTACCAAAGAAGCACTGAAACTAAAAAAAGACAAGCTGTTAAAATTGCTGGAACCTGCAGCCTCCAATGAATTCATCCGTTCGTTGGTCATGAGCCAGGCGGCCCTGGATCCTGAAATGAGTGTACAATTCAACTAAAAAAGAAATTTCAACAAAAGAAACGAATGCTATTGTTTTAGCTCCTCAACAGTAGCCCCAATACCCCTGTCTGTAATGGCATCACACATGGGTTTCAATTCATCATAAGAACCATGTTTTACACCATATTTTCCTTTGTAGTGGATGAACATGGCGCATTGTTCTGCCTGCTCACGTTCGTGCTTGCACACCTCCATCAACGTTTTAATGA
>JBIJAE010000125.1:0-5295 GCA_044345895.1 Chitinophagaceae bacterium | reverse complement strand
TCCAACAAGGCCTGTTCTTTTCTCGCCCATGCGGAAGCCTGGCTGGGATGCCGGCTTTCATGCACTGGACCCTTTTGCCCTAAAAATTGCAGATACCCGGTTCATGAATACAACCAAGCCCTTTACTGAATTGGGTTACCTGGTAGGGAGCAAGGCGGAGCAACAGATTAGTATTTTGCATACACAGAATGTGATGCCCGATTGGAACTTCGTATTGGAATACAGGCTGGTCAATGCACCGGGCACGTTCAACTCCCAGAACACCAACCACAACAACATCCGTTTCAATTCAGATTATACCTCAAAAAGCAAGCGCTACCATGCTTACCTGATCCTCCTCTCGAACGCCCTGCAAACAGCAGAGAACGGTGGTATCACTGATGAATCTTTGCTCGTCAATCCCAATCCTGCCTATGACGACAGGTTCAACATCCCCACCAACCTTGCATCTGCTGCCTTTGCTTCACGGAATTTTTTCAATGTCAAATTGATCACAGGTAACCGCTATACAGACAGGCATCTCTTGTTGAGGCAACAGTATGATTGTGGGCTCAAAGATTCTGTGGTAACGGACTCTTCTGTTCAACGTTTTTTCTTTCCAAAGCTTCGACTGGAACATACAGTTCAATCCAGTGGTTATGCTTATCGTTACCTGGATGTACAGGCCCGCAACGCAGAAAATTTTTACAAGTCCAATTATGGGTTTTTAAATGCTCCGGATACCGTGGACCTGAACAGCAACTGGTCAGTATTGAAAAATGATTTCTCCATCATTCAATTCCCTGATTCAAAAAATCCACTCCAGTTTTTAAAAGCGGGCATCACCTTACAGCAGTTTTCTTCCTCTCCAGATTCTTTGCGGGATGTTTTTGGTAACCTGATGTTGCATGGGGAATACCGGAACCGGACGCGCAACAAAAAATGGGACATGCTCTTGTATGGTGAGTTTTATGCTGCTGGCAGGGATGCAGGCAACTATTCGGTGCTGGCCAACCTTCAGACCAAGCTTGGCCAGCTGGGATCACTGGAACTTGGATTTCAAAACATCAACCGCTCTCCATCATACCTCTATGCTAGAAAAACCGCATTTCCTGTTATCAGAACATCCAGTTTCAATGATGAAAATGTAACCGAAATCAATGCTGGCCTTTTTCTTAATCGGTTAAAGGCAAGGCTGACCTTCAGTTATTTTCTGCAGTCCAATTACACCTACTTCAAGGATTACAAAACAGTCGCGCAGTATGCGCCATTGTTCAATTTTGTTCGGGCTGGTATCAGCCGGGAAACGGCTTTGGGTAAAAAGTGGAAATGGTACCTTGATCTTTATGTTCAGACCAAGGCAGGTGCTGCTCCGATTAATTTGCCGCTGCTTTATACCAGGAACAGGCTGTCATATGAGGCCCGGCCCTTTCGCAACCTCGTGATGGCTACGGGTATTGACATGCGTTATTTCAGTGCGTATTTTGCCGATGGCTACTCTCCGCTTACAGGTCAGTTTTTTTATCAGGACCAGCGAAAACTGTCTCCAAGGCCTGAAATTACTGCCTTTACACATTTCAGGATCAGAAGTTTTACCACCTACCTCAGGCTTGAAAACCTCAACACGGCCACCTTGCAATACGGCTTTGGATTCAAGGAAAACAACCTTTCGGCACCCAATTATCCCAATCCCGGCATGTTGTTCAGGTTGGGGATATTTTGGAATTTTGTGAATTAATAGTTTTTGTGTTAAAATACTACTCGTTGCAACCAGAATAGATTTTTGTTGTTAATTTCATTTAGTGAAAAAGATCCTCTCCATATTCTTGCTCATGGTATACACCGCCGCCAGCAGTGGTACGGTTATCAGTGCACATTATTGTATGGGAGACCTGGCCGCCATTTCAATCGGCGTGCAGGAAAGCGATGGATGTGAATTTTGCGGAATGGAGGACAAGGGTTGTTGCCACGATCTTCCACAGGTCATTAAAATTGATAATTCTGTTCTTGAGGGACAGGCAACCCCTCATTTTAATTTTGCTCCTTCATGGGTAACTGCACCTTTTGCCATCCCTCATGACGATGTGATGGAAATGGCGCCCAAGGTTGCCTGCAATTTCATCCCCCAGCATTTCATTCCTCCTCCACAGTATCTCCTGCATTGCAATTTCAGGATTTGAGTTGTTTTTCAGTAGTAATTCACTACTGAATACCTGCAATATTGTTAAAGCTTTATTTTTATAGATCATTAAAATTATCAAAATGAAAAACAAATTATCATTTTATACACTCCTGTGTGCGTTACTCTTTTCCTCAGCAGTATTTGCCCAAAAATCAGAAGAGATCAAAGTCTGGGGCAATTGCGGCATGTGCAAAAAAGTCATAGAGACTGCTGCAATAAAAGCTGGTGCTACCACTGCAAGCTGGAGCGAGGAAACCAAAATGCTCAATGTTTCTTACAAACCAAAGAAGACAGATGCCAAAGCCATTCAGGAAGCTGTTGCAGCGTCTGGTTATGATACACAAGATGTAACCGCACCAACGGAAGTATACAATAAGCTCCATGGATGCTGCCAGTATGAAAGAAAAGCAACATCTGTTGTGGCCAAAGATGGTGCAAAAAAAGAGTGTTGCGGTATGGAAAACTGTGAACACAAGATGGACTGCTGCAAAGACGGAAAATGTGAAAAAGACAAGGCTTGCTGCAAGAACGGAAAATGCGAGAAAGGCAAGGAGTGTTGTAAGAAATAATCTATTAACAAAGGGCCCGATCTCTACATTCGGGCCCTCATTTCACTACACATGATGAAAGTATTGTGCATGGCCATGGGCTTGATCCTATGGTCTACAGTTTCATTTTCACAAATCAGCAAGGCCAGTTTGCAAGCCAGCGGACTGACCTGTGCACTTTGTGCAAAATCCATTTATACCAACCTGACTTCCCTGGGATTTATTGAAAGCGTGGATACGGATCTTGAAACCTCATCTTTTTTGATTGTTTTCAAACCTGGCGCTAAACTTGACATTGATGCAATACGGAAGAAAGTGGAGGATGCAGGGTTCTCTGTTTCAAAACTACTGTTGACGGTTGATCAAGGCGGTTTAGCCATTGGGCATGACAGGAAAATCAAAATAGGTGACAATGTTTTTCATTTCATTGATGTCAAAACCCAGTCAACTTCTTCTGGTTTTGAAATGCGGGTAGTTGATCAGAAGTTTTTATCAGCAAAAGAGTATAAAAAACTAACTGCAGGATCAAAAATTGCTTGTTTTCAATTCAGCAAATCTTCGCCCTGCATCATTCCCGAGGGAATTGGCGGGGCAGTTGGAATTTTTCATGTTACGTTATGATGCATTATACGTTTCGCTTACCGCTGATTTTTGTTTTCTTGGTATTGTTCTGCTTTAACCTTGATGCACAGGAACTATATGTTTACAGTGAGCCTGCCTCCAATGTTCCTGCAAAGTCTTTGTCTTTCAAGTATGCGGGAAAGTGGATGAACGAGTCTGAACTTGGGCATGAACATACAACAGTTCGGCACATGGCTGAATCATCCATTGGCCTGGGCAAGTTTCTTATGCTGAGGCCTGCGCTAACTGTTGGCAACATGTACAACAAATACCCAGACCAGAAGCTGCGGTTTGAATCTGCTTCCATCTACGCAAAATTGCGGTTGTTGTCCATTGATGATGTTCACCGGCATTTCAGGGCAGCAGCTTTTTTTAAAGGGGTCTTCAGCAAAAACGATCTGGAGTATGAGGAACTTACTGCCGATGGCGACCAGACAGCCATTCAAGGAGGACTGATCCTGACACAGTTGCTGCACAAGCTAGCCATCTCCGGCACTGGCTCCCTGGTGGAGGTACTGCATCCAGACAGGTGGAAAGACTTTGGCGGACAAACTTTTTATGGTTACCAGGCCTTTAATTACAGTCTCTCTGCAGGTTATTTGCTCTTTCCAAGAAAATACAAGAGCTATGAGCAGACGAACTTCAACATTTACATGGAGTTGATTGGTTCCAGGGGTCTCGACAGGGATTATGCCTTTACCGACCTTGCCCCAGCCTTACAGCTGATTGTGAACAGCAATGCAAAAATCAATGTCGGGTACCGGTTTCAAATCAGAGGAGGAGCTTACCGGATGGCCACTTCTTCTTTATCCATCAGCTATGAACGCAGTTTTCTCAATGCCATCAAAAGCAGGAAAAAATGAGAAATCTCATCAAAATTTTTATCAGTTTCCTTAAGGGAATGTTTTTCAAGCGGCAATGTTGCAAATAGTACCGTTGATTTAGACTGAAAATCTTATCTTCAAAAGGTGAAAAGGTTCATCTTTTTTATAGTTGCCCTTCAGATCATCAGCTCTGGGCATTTCATGGACGAGTTGGTTAAGTTTGACAACCTCGTTGACCATTTCTATGAGCATAAGAATAGTGCCCAGCCGCTTTCAGCCATTCAGTTTATTCAATACCATTATTTTGACAGCAACCATGAAAATTCGGATCCTGTAAGGCATGCAACCCTACCGTTGAGGAATGCAGGAATTTCTTTCACCCAGGTATACCATCCCCCTGTTGAGTCTTTTCATTTGGCTCCTCTTTGGCAGTCAGACCTCTCCGATTTTAATCCGATTAGCAAGGGCATGATGCCACAATGTCATCATTTTTCTGTTTTTCAACCTCCAAAATTCTGCTGATTTTTTAGGTACCCGTTCATAAAAAAAATCAGAAATCATGTTGAATGCAATCATCCGCTTTTCCGTAAGGAACAAGCTCATCATAGGATTATTTACATTGGGATGGATCATTTGGGGAACCATCGAGTTGGTTAAACTTCCTGTTGATGCCCTTCCAGACATCACTTCCAATCAGGTTCAGGTCATTACTGTGTCACCCACCCTGGGTGCTCTTGAGGTGGAAAGATTGATTACTTTCCCCATTGAGCAGGCATCATCCAATATACCAGACATCAAAGAGATAAGGTCTATTTCAAGATTTGGACTTTCAGTTGTTACCATTGTATTTGATGATGACAAAGACATTTATTGGGCCAGGCAGCAGGTGAGTGAGCGGATGCTGCTGGTCAGGGACGAAATCCCCAAAGAAGCGGGAACTCCCGAACTGGCACCGGTTACCACCGGGCTTGGTGAAATCTATCAGTATATTGTTCGTCCTAAAAAAGGATATGAAGACAAATTTGATCTCACCGAATTGCGCACCATCCAGGACTGGATCATCAGGAGGCAATTGCTGGGTACTCCTGGTGTTGCTGATGTGAGCAGCTTTGGTGGCAAACTCAAGCAATACGAGGTGGCC
>JBIJAE010000123.1:0-5337 GCA_044345895.1 Chitinophagaceae bacterium | reverse complement strand
GTGATGAGTTTGCTGTATAGCGCTCCTGCTTTAGAGATGAGCTTTCTGCTCAAGGGCCAGTTTTCAATCTGTCCTCCACAAACATACCTCGACCCTACTGCCATGTCTGCACCGCCCGAATGACAGGCATTGTACAACCTTTCCAGATCCTTGGGGTCATGAGAAAAATCAGCATCCATTTCAAAAACAAAATCATACCCGTTGGCCAAAGCCCATTCAAAACCAGCGATGTAAGCGGTTCCGAGCCCAAGCTTACCTGCTCGCTCGATGAGAAAAAGTTCGTTGGGATGAAGCTGCTGCATCGATTTTACAATATCAGCCGTTCCATCTGGAGAATTATCGTCGATGATCAACAGATGGTACTGTTGACCAAGATTGATGACGGCATCAATGATGAGTTGGATGTTTTCTTTTTCCTTGTAGGTTGGTATGATGACGAGCTTCTTCAAATCAGTGTTTCTATAAATTGCCTTAAGATGTTTTGGGTTTCAGCATGACGCGGTTGAAAATTTCAGTGAGTTTGAGTTTTGTATGCAATGCGAACTCACTTTTCATCATCCAGTCGTAGTAAGATGGTTCTGATCTCAAGACGTCTACCACTGGTTTTCCCTTGTGCTTACCGAAGTTAAAGATTTCCTTTCCGTTTTCGATGATCATTCGTCTGGCAAAGTCTACCATTTGATCCTCTCCAACAACCTTCATCACCGTATCGATGGAATTTCCCAGTTGGGGATATTTGTTGATCTGGGCCAGAAATACTTCCCAGGTAGCATTGATGTCTGTTTCTGCCGAATGAGCATTCTCCAGGTCTTTTTCACAATAAAACTTGTAGGCGGCAGAAAGTGTACGGGGTTCCATCTGGTGGTAAATCTTCTGAACATCCAGCAAACGCTTCCCCTGAATATCGAATTCCAGACCGGCACGAAGAAATTCTTCTGCCAGCAATGGCCAATCAAACTTGTTAGAATTGTATCCCCCCAGGTCTGCCCCTTCAAGGTATTGCCTGATTTCATTGGCAAGCTGTTTGAAGGTTGGAGCATCCTTGACCATCTCATCGGTTATCCCATGAATGGCTGAAACCTCTGCAGGAATCGGTTTCTCAGGATTGATCAACCTCCGCTTCATTTGTCTGCTTCCATCCGTAGAAACCTTGAGCATTGCAATTTCCACCACCCTGTCTTGTGTCAGGCTCAGGCCTGTCGTTTCAAGGTCAAGAAATACAATTGGTCTCAGGAGTTCAATGTTCATATGATGAATTATCGCCACAAGATAAGCTGAAAAAATAAGTGCGAGGAAGTATTTTCCCATGAATTTCTGAGAAAATCAACTGTGACGGATGCGTTAAAATACTGATAATTGAGAAAAAAACAGAGGCTTGTATACTAAAAGGCTCAAAATTGAGTTCTATATTTGTAAAATCAAAACCATTTAAATGAGAAAGCCTGTAGTTTTGTTGTTCATCCTTGCCTCCATTATCGTTTTCAGCTCTTGCACCACTTACCGTGGTTCAGCAGGTGGCGGTTGTCAAATGAACAGGAACCTGGTTGGTTACAAATAGACATCATCAACCCATGATATAAAAAAAGAGGCCTTATGGCCTCTTTTTCGTTTTGGCGATGTGTCATTATGCAAAAACCTGATGGAACGACTGTTCAAAGTCCGCCTTGATGTCCTCAATGTGTTCAATGCCCACGCTGATCCTGATCAGGTTTGACAAGACACCTGATTTTACCTGCTCCTCAGCACTCAATTGTTCATGGGTGGTGGATGCAGGATGAATGGCCAGGGTTTTGGCATCACCTACATTGGCGAGATGGCTGACCAGCTTCAGCCCATTGATGAACTTCTTGCCATTTTCTGCACCGCCCTTGATACCAAACTGAAGTACACCCCCGAATCCGTTTTGAAGATAGGTCTTGGCAAGCTCATGGTAAGGATTGCTGGTAAGACCTGGATACCAAACAAAATCTACTGAGGGATGTGATTCCAACCACCGGGCCAAGGCAAGGGCATTCTCTGCATGGCGTTGAACCCTTAGTGATAAGGTTTCAAGTCCTTGCAAAAGAAGAAAGGAGTTGAATGGACTCTGCGATGGTCCAAAATCGCGCAGTCCTTCTACCCTAGCCCGGATGATAAAAGCAATATTGGGCATTCCCAAAGGATTGCCTTCTCCAAAAATATCCCAGAATTTCAAGCCATGGTATCCTTCAGCAGGTTCTGTGAATTGCGGAAATTTTCCATTGCCCCAATTATAATTTCCTCCATCAACAATGACACCACCGATACTGGTTCCATGTCCGCCAATCCATTTGGTTGCAGATTCTACTACAATGTTCGCGCCATGCTTGATGGGTTGGGCCAGGTACCCACCGGCCCCGAAAGTATTGTCTACAATCAAAGGCAGGTCATGTTTTTGGGCAAGGGCTGCGAACTGCTTGAAATCAGGAATGTTCAATCTTGGGTTCCCGATGGTTTCAATGTAGATGGCCTTTGTATTTTCATCAATCAGTTTTTCAAAGTTCAGCGGATCGTCTCCTTCTGCAAACCGGGCTTCAATGCCAAGCCTTTTGAAGGCCACTTTGAACTGGTTATAGGTTCCCCCATAAACAAATGAGCTGCTTACAAAATTATCCCCTGCCTGAAGGATATTGTTCAGTGCCAAAAACTGTGCTGCCTGCCCAGACGAAGTGGCCAGTGCAGCAACACCACCTTCAAGTGCCGCAATGCGTTTTTCAAAAACATCTGTGGTTGGGTTCATCAACCTGGTGTAAATGTTGCCAAATTCTCTCAATCCAAACAAATTGGCCGCATGATCTGCGTTTTTGAATACGTAAGAAGTTGTCTGGTGGATGGGCACTGCACGTGAACCTGTTACAGGATCTGGCTCCTGGCCAGCATGCAATTGAAGTGTTTCAAATCTTAATTGGTTGCTCATGTTCGATTATTTTATTAGTCTACAAATTTAGTAGAGTTTACTGAAATAATAATAAGCGGGGATAAATTTTCTTAAAAAAATAGAAATTATTCCGGACTGGTCTTGTTTACCCGTGTGGAAGCATTGCGGATCTGGTTCAACATTTCTGTAAGTGTCTTGACTTTTTCAGGATACTGATCATAAAGATTCTTGTCTTCGTGAGGATCTTCAGCAAGATTGTACAACTGGCCTATGGCTTCTCCTTGTTTGGCTTTGATCTGTTTGGGAACGGTAAAACCACCGGAGCCAAGTCCCTGGATCAACTTCCAGTCGCCTATCCTGATGGCAAAATAACCAATTGAGGAACTGTGAACAACAGCAGGTTGATTGTCAACTGATTTGGATTTTCCTTTTAACACGGATAAGATGCTATAACTGTCTTCTGTCTGGTAGCGTGGATTGGTATTGCCCACAATCTCTGCTGCGGTAGACATCAGGTTGGCCAAGGTGGTGGTTGCCGCAGAAACTGTTCCTGGCTTGGTATTGCCTGGCCATTTTACGATAAAGGGTACGCGGTGTCCGCCTTCAAAAGCATCGCCTTTCATTCCTCTCCAGGGGCCTGCAGACTTGTGTTGAAATTTATTGACATAATCCTCTCTCCAGTAGGGTCCGTTGTCACTGGTAAAAACAATCATGGTATTTTTTGCCAGGCCCATGCTATCCAGGGTTTTCATGATGGCACCGACAGAGGCATCTACCTGCTGCACAAAATCACCGTACTCTCCTGCTGCAGAACTGCCAATGAAGCCTGTGATGGGCATCCATGGAGTATGTGGTGCAGGCATGGGGAGATAAAGGAAGAATGGTTTTTCCTTGGATTGGCGCTGAATAAATTCATTGGCCTTTCTTGTGAAACCTGGCAAAACATCAAAAAAATCAAACGATGGCGACATCAGCCCTGGCCTCCAGAATGCACCTGCATAGCCCGTATCGGGCTTTTTACCTGGTGTAAAGGAAGTCAATGGATCAACGAGTTTTCCATTCTCCACATAGCAATAGGGTTGCATATCAAGTGAGGCAGGCAAGACATAGGAGTAGTCGAAGCCATTGGTGTTCGGAGTAACTGTCATTGGTGCAGCAAGGTCTACATGGTCTGGATTCATCTCTGCATCGATACCATAACGCTTGTTGGCCAAAAGGTGGGCATATTCACGCTTGGGTACCCATCCCAATCCCAAATGCCATTTTCCTACAACAGCAGTATTGTATCCGTTTTCTTTCAGTAGTGATGCAACCGTAGCGCGGTCGTTTTCCATCAATGGTCTGCTGAACCCATTCAAAACACCCACCGGACGTTGGCTTCTCCATGGATAACGTCCTGTCATGATCGAATAGCGTGTTGGTGTGCAAACTCCGGATGGTGAATGGGCGTCTGTAAAACGCATCCCCTGCTTGGCAAGCTTGTCAATGTTGGGTGTATTGATCTTTCCTTGTTGGTTGTACACTTTTACATCACCATAACCCAGATCGTCTGTCAGGATGTAAATGATATTGGGTCTTTCCTGTGCATGTGTATCAGCATAAGAAAAACATGCAAGGAGACTGGTGATCAGTAAAAATTTCTTCATTGTCGATTATTCTGTTTTCATTGACTTGATCCAATCGCTGATCAGCTTTACGCCCTCAGCATGGATGAGCTTTCTGCTGACCTCAGGCATCATCACGCCTGGATCGGTTGACTGCATCCTGTATAAAAGTATGCTTTCATTGGGTTTTCCCGGATGTATATCAAATTGCAGATTACCTGAACCCCTTCCTGCAGCGATGGGAGTTTTGAAAAAACCATATGCCGCGCGGTCTGTTGTTCGCCAATCGAGGAACAGGCCTGAAGTCTGCGCTGGACCTGTCTTGTTGTGGCAGTGTGCACAATTGATGTCGAGATAAGCCTTTGCGCGGTCATCAATGTTCTTGGTAGGATCGCTGTAATTAACGAACTGCGGAATGACCGACATGTTTTGGGGAAGGCCAGTCATCATTGCCTCCTGCGACCATTTCTTGAGTTGATTTTCATTACCGGTAGCATAGTCGTGGTTGCCATTGAGCTGGCGTGCAGAAGGGCCTATGGGTGTCATTTTGCCATTGCTTTCATGGCAGCTCTTGCATTGGTTCATGTTGGGAACAGTGTATTCAAAGGAAGTTTTCTCCCCTTTATCATTGAGATATGCTACGGCAGCACTTCCTCCTGCTACTTCAAGCATGGCGTCGGTCTGATCTTCATTCCAAATGTAGGGAAGCGATTTCCAACCTTTGGCTTCGTGGATGAGGATGCGGGTTTCCATCAGGCGCCTTCCTTTCGATGGGTCTTTCTCATCATTGTAATAATAAAAAGTTTTGGCGATGGTGGTGCCAACAGGAAATTGAAA
>JBIJAE010000009.1:0-19122 GCA_044345895.1 Chitinophagaceae bacterium | reverse complement strand
CTATACAAGACACAGGATCATTCATTGGTAGCCGAGTTGGTAAGCCAGGGCATTATTACGGAACAACAGGCAGAAACGCATCCCCAAAGAAATGTAATCACAAAGAGCCTCAGTCAACATACCAAACAGGCGGACATAGAAACAGCTGTTATCTATCCAAAGGCTGGGGAAATGTTGTTGATGTGTACAGATGGATTGCTAGAACACTTCAAAGAACTGGAGTTTGAATCCATGTTTTCGAAGTTTGATGCAAAAGTTGATTATGCAAAGGCAATTGATGCAATATGCAGGAACCGAACAAAAGATAACTACTCCATGTATCTCCTGCATTTTGAAAACCTTGAAAACAAACGCTCTGGTCTTATAAAGGCATTCGTCATCTTGTTAATTGCCGGAGTATTTTTTTGGCTTTCTGGAACCAGTACAAAGCCAAGCCCAGAAGACATTGATGCAATCAAGGTTGACAGTTTGCCCAAAGAAGATGATAATACACCCTTGATCAATCTTGGTAAGAAAGGGAAAGACACAAGCGCAGAAAAAAAGGAAAGCAAAGCAGGGTCTTCAAAGTAAAAGCAGAAAGCTTCAAAACAGTATAAACCTTATTTACATGGATCCCAAAGAATTAGAAGTCCAGTTAAATCTACTGCTTGATAGAATGAGGGCCTCATTGATTGAGGTGGAAACAATGACCAACAGGATGAAAAACCTGGAAGCTGCTGCAACAATTGCATCCCAAAAGGCACAGCAGGAAAGTCTTGAAGCCACACAATTTTCTACGAGGGTACAGAATGAACTAACTGAAGTCATGTCTGCGTCAACCAGAATAACAAGTGAGCTATCTGAAGTACTCTCCAATTCTCAAAGGGTTCAGAATGAACTTACAGAGGTTCAGGCAGTTTCACAAAAAATACAGGCAGAGCTTACTGAATCACAAACCCTATCTGAAAAAATAAAGGCTGAAGTTACAGAAGCCACAGAAGCATCTGAGCGCGCAAAAAATGAAGCGATAGAGGCACAAAATTTTTCAGAAAAAGCCAAAGGCGCGGCAACAGAAGCAGAAAAAGCAAAACTTGATGCCCAGAACGATGCAAAAGAAACCGAGACTGCGAAGCAGAATGCATTGAACGATGCGAAGGAAGCGGAGACGGCGAAGCAAGATGCATTGAACGATGCGAAAGAGGCGGAGACGGCGAAGCAAAATGCACTGAACGATGCGAAAGAAGCGGAGACTGCGAAACAGAATGCATTGAATGATGCAAAAGAAGCGGAGACGGCGAAGCAAAATGCATTGAACGATGCAAATGAGGCAGAGACTGCAAAGCAGAATGCATTGAATGATGCCCGTGAAGCGGAGACTGCAAAGCAGAATGCATTGAATGATGCCCGTGAAGCGGAGACTGCAAAGCAGAATGCATTGAATGATGCCCGCGAGGCGGAAACCGCGAAGCAAAACGCCTTGAATGATGCCCGCGAGGCGGAAACCGCGAAGCAAAACGCCTTGAATGATGCCCGAGAGGCAGAGAAGTCCAAGACAGATGCACAGGGGGATGCACAGGCGACGGAGAAGTCCAAGACCGATGCGCAGGCCGATGCACAGGCGACGGAGAAGTCCAAGACAGATGCACAGGCCGATGCACAGGCTACAGAAAAGGCCAAAACCGATGCGCAGGCTGATGCACAGGCAACGGAGAAAGCCAAGGCTGATGCGGAGGCCGATGCAAAACTTGCAGACAAAGCCAGAACGGATGCGGAGGCAGATGCCAAGCTTGCAGACAAGGCCAGAACAGATGCGGAAGCTGATGCCAAGCTTGCAGACAAGGCCAGAACCGATGCGGAGGCCGATGCCAAGCTTGCAGACAAGGCCAGAACCGATGCGGAGGCCGATGCCAAGCTTGCAGACAAAGCCAGAACGGATGCGGAGGCAGATGCCAAGCTTGCAGACAAGGCCAGAACAGATGCGGAGGCCGATGCAAAACTTGCAGACAAGGCCAGAACAGATGCGGAAGCTGATGCCAAGCTTGCAGACAAGGCCAGAACAGATGCGGAGGCTGATGCCCAAGCTGCCGATAAAGCCCGTACAGATGCCCAAGCAGATGCTCAGGCAGCAGATAAAGCCAGAACGGATGCAGAATCAGATGCCCAGGCAGCGGATAAAGCCCGTACAGATGCCCAAGCAGATGCCCAGGCAGCAGATAAAGCCAGAACGGATGCGGAATCAGATGCCCAAGCTGCCGATAAAGCCCGTACAGATGCCCAATCAGATGCTCAGGCAGCGGATAAGGCAAGAGCAGATGCAGAGACTGATGCCAAGCTTGCAGACAAGGCCAGAACAGATGCGGAGTCTGATGCTAAGCTTGCAGATAAGGCCAGAACGGATGCGGAGTCTGATGCTAAACTTGCAGATAAGGCAAAGGATTCAGCAGTACAGGATGCAAAAGATGCTGAAAAGGCAAAAGGTGAAGCAGTACAGGATGCAAAAGATGCTGATATCGCAAGACAACAAGCCCAAACATGTGCCGAAAAGGCCTGTGGGGCTGCAACCCAAGCAGAAACATGTTATAATAATGCCAAGACTGATGCACAAGAAATTGATAGGATTTCTGTCGAGGCAAGGCGTGAAGAAACCAATATAATGAACATTAAGCAGGAAATCGTTACTTATAAGGAAGAATCAAGTTCGCTAAAAGTAGAGATAGGGGTTTTCAAAGGGGAAGCAGAATACAAGACACGCGAAATTGAAATAGAAAGAGGGCAAGCAAATACTATTTATCATGAAATTATAAGTATTAGGAACAGGTTGGGTTTTTAAAAAAAAAGCATGAACAAGAAAGAGATACTGGAATTTTTAGAACTCCCCGACGGAGCAAATGATCGGGAAATCTTGATGAGGCTTGAAGACAAGCTGACCTATTTCAAACGATTGGCAGAGAGTGCCCCCAATGATTTTTTAAAAAAATTACATACGGGCAATATTCAAAAAGTCAATGAACTGCGTAAAAATCTGGGCGTAACAACAGCTCCAACTTCACATACCGCTCCTCCCATCAGGCATTCTGCTCCCATATCCATTTCAAGTCAACCTGGTTTTATTGAAAACCAGGTCAAAGGGCCAGAATTTTTGGCATGGCTGGTGAGGCACACGGAAAACCAGTCTACCAAACCATTTGGACTTCAAATGGGGCTGAATTATGTAGGAAGGACGGAACAATCAGGGCCTACCATTCTCATAGAAAATGATCCTTACGTCAGCCGATTTCATGCAATTTTTGAAGTGTCGCCTGGATCTCCTGCACGATTTTTTGTTGCGGATGCTTCACTGATGGGTAAGCCTAGTAAAAATGGCGTTTACATCAATGGTCAGGCACAGAGAATTAGCGAAAAACAACAATTGTTTGAAGGTGATACCATTCAAATAGGCAATACAAAGATGATCCTTAGAATGAACAGGGAAAACATCAACAACATTGTAAGGCAGGTTGAAGAATCAGAGTACATGAAAACAGTTGTTATAGATATTTTTTAAAAAATTGAACATGCGCGAATTGATAACCATTGCAGATCAACTGGAAAATTTCACAAAAGAACTTGGTGTAAGCAGTTATGCCGGGTTTCTTGAGGAAACAAACCGGTCCATCAGAAAGATTGCAACAAGAGATGCTTTCCACTTGGATATATTTTCACACAGCTCCGCCACAGCTTCAACGAAGGGCGCAATCGAAGCACTGTTGCGTGGCGCACAGGGTTCAGAGTTTCAATTGAGAATTTTGCACGAAAACACAAAAGAAAAAAGAATTTTTGACCAGGTACAACCAGCTGTAATCTTTGTTTTTGTTGATGAAACATTTTTAGCAGGACCAGAAATCCTCTCACCATTTCGACAAAATGAGCAGTATCGATTTGCTTTTTTTATCAATTGTACGCAGGATGAAAAACTTGCCCAACAGGCAAGCAGATACATGAACTACAGGGTAAAATCACATTTTTTATCGCTTGCTGAAATAAAAGAAAAAAAAGCGGAAGACATAATTCTTACAGCGATTGATGCGCCGCAATTGGATAAGCTCAAACGCTATGCCTGTCTTCAATCCATAAAACCATTGTTTGGATTTATGCGTGAAATCATTGATGCTGAAAAAAGAGCCGCCAATACCAGAAAACTCTTGAACACCCAGAATGCAAATATCACCAGAAAGGATGAGCAAGGAATGAACAACAATGATTTTCTGCAAAACCTGCGCCAGGTGATGCAGAAAAATTCACAGGAGCTGGATAAGAATTTCAAAATAAAATACGAAGATCTCAACAAGCCCAACACGGGGAAATTCTCTATGCTCTCCATAGAAAGGGTTTCCTTGCTGGAAGATTTTGAGCGGGTTGAACTGGCCGAGAAAAGTGAAAAAGTGCAAACAACAATTGCGCAAAAATATCTTGATGAATTCCTGAGAATGGTTTCCAATACAACCTCCTCAGAACTTGCCAAGGATGAAAATTTTATCAAAAGTTCTTTTGATGACCTGTTGAGCAAAATCAATCTTCAGCTAAAATCAAAAAACATAAAGCCACTCAAAGAGGAAGAAATTTATATTCCTTTTCCCGATAAGCAAAGAACGATTTCCACCTATTGCTATTATAACCGGCCATATGTTGGGGAAATCATCAAAAAAGGGGGAATGGAATATTTTGTTGCCCTTCGTGACTATACAGGATTGATCATGGTAGTAGGTGGATTGTTGGCTCCACTTTCAATCATTGCATCTGCAAGTGATAGCGGATGGGCGAAAAATATTGCCAATTGGGTAAAGGGAACCACGGCTGCCATTTCATTACTGATGATCGTTTTTGGTATTTATGATTTGCGAAGAAGAATTCCACTTAAAAGGAAAGAGGAATTTGAGCGTGAACTGACCAAAGCCAGGGAAACCCTGGTTCAGGAGAGCAAGCGCATGTTCAGTGAATCGAGCAGGGATTGGATGACAAACATTTCAAACTGGATCAGAGATGTGAGCCTCAACATATCAAACGCAATTGATAAAAATGTAAAAGAAAGCCAAAACAACAAATTGACGCAGATGAATACAGAGAAGATGCAGCAGCAGAAGCTTCAGGGTTCACTGGAAAACATACTCACGGGTATTCAGGGTGCGGACAGGTTGAGGGATGGGTTGCAAAACAGGCATCGCGACATGATCACCGAATTCGAAAAAGATTTAAAATTATAATTGTGGTACTAGGAATTGATTTAGGAACAAGCAACACCGTAGCGTCTACATTGAGCAGAGATGGAAGTCCTGTGATTGTTCCGGACGCCTTTAACAAGGAGCAGGAAACAACTCCATCTATCGCGTTGATTGATGGCAGAAAAGCTTTTGTCGGAAAGTTTGCAGAAAACCTGTTTGAGGTTTTTCCTGACAAAAGCATCATCAGTCATTTCAAGAGAAATTTTGGCACACAAGAGCCAGTATATTTTGACGACAACAATCAACCCTGGTTCAGTGAAACGTTGGCAGCACTTGTGCTGCGAAAGGTAAAGTATGACACAGAAATGTACATGCCGGATGGATTTTCAAATGCGGTCATCACTGTTCCTGCACATTATAATGATATCCAGAGAAAATCAGTCATTGAAGCAGCACGTCTTGCAGATATCAATTTATCTGCCATCCTAGAAGAGCCCGTCGCTGCAGCACTTTGTTATGGAAATGCAACACGCCAGGTTGATGATGAAATCATTCTTGTTTATGATTTTGGTGGCGGCACTTTTGATCTGACGCTCATCACAAAATCTGGAAGCAACCTGCATGTTATTGCAAAAGACGGGTTGAACAAATTGGGAGGAAAGGAATTTGATGATATTATTGCCAGTGCAATCAAAGGGAATTACCAAGAGGCGCTGGGCAAATCATTTCCTTCTGATAAACTTTCTGTCAACCGGCTCAATAAAATTGCCGAACAGGTAAAGATTGAAATGAACGACATTGACATTTCAAGAAATATCAGCAAATGGATGATGTTTGGCCGTGAGGCGTTTGAGTGTGTGTTTGACCATACCCAATATACTGCTACAGCAACCGATCTAATTGTTAAAACAGAGGCGGCGGTAAACAGATGCCTTCGCTCATTGGGTATGCAGCTGAAAGACATCAACAAGTTTATTCTCATTGGCGGTACAAGCAGCAGCAAGTTGGTTTACAATTATTGGAAAACAAGGGTATCGCCCAACCAGGAGCTGGTATATCATCAGCCGCTCAGCAGCGTTGCAAAAGGGGCAGCCTTGTATGCTTACAGCATTGGTGAAAATGCAAAAAGTGCCGGTATAAGGCCAATCGAGCTGAAAAGTGTAAGCACTTACAATATCGGTTTGAAAGTTGGTGAACAAAACATCATCGATCTTGCAGTACACAGGAATAGCCCCTTGCCTGTCGTTTCAAAAAAGGGTTATCAAATAGATCCTTCCCGTATTCATTCGTTCAGTGCAAAGCTCTGTCAGTTCTGGGATGCAGACAGTGATCTGCATGAATTGGGAACCATTCAGGTTCAGCAATTCAATACATTGAATGAATTCGTTTTGGAAATTCAAATTGAAAACAGGCTCAACGGAACCATTGGGATAAAAGTACGCAACGCAGATACGTTGCAAGACATTCGATTTGAATTTATAAGAAAGGAGTCGAACCACAAATATGATTACCAACAGCAAAAGGCATTGCTCGACTCAGTCTATGTTAACAATTATCTCTAAAACACTTTCAAAATGTTTATCAAAGGATTAAAAAATATCATTGGGTCAGCCTTTTTGCTTGTATCCATCAATGCAAATGCACAATTGTTGTTGCCTGGATCGACCCCTAAAAAGCAGGCGCCGGTCAAGGCTGCACCCAAACCGCCGGTAAAACCGCCTTCAAAAGCGCCTGTCAAAACAACTCCTCCAGCAGCAGCCAAAACAACTCCCCCAGCAGCAGCAAATACGGAAGAACCAAGCCCAAAGATCAAGCCAGCATCTGCTGAACCGGTCGTTTCTCCAAATGATCTTGATAAGGAAATTATCCTGTTTGCCACCTTGGATGAATTGAAGCTCAACAAGGCTTCCGGAAATACAAAAAAGTGGTCAACCGAAAGAAAAATTCTCTTGTACAATTTATTCAGGAATAAAGAAATGGAGAAGCTGGCAGACATTGAAAAAGAGGCAAAGACAATTTTGACTGCAGTTTCTGGCATTCCATCGGTTTATGAAACCGTAAAGGAAAGTTGGACCAAGAACATATTCAATAACGGAGCTGTGCAAAACTTTTACGATGAGAAAGGAATAAAAAATTTACAAACATCCTTGAATGGAATGGACGAACAAACCAAAAAATTGTATCCTGACTATCTTGGTTTAAAATCTTCCTACGAAAAGTTGAATATTGAAGAGGATATCAAAGCCTATCATCTATTGATGTTTGACAAAGAATTATCTGGATCAGAAAAAGAAGAGATCAACAAGGCAAATGCAATCATTGTAAAAGTACAATCCCATCTGAAGTCAATATACGGGGTTGGCGTTTCTGCCGAAAACATTCTTAATTATCTTTACAAAGGGCTGGATGATTTGTTGCGTAAAAAAGTTAAAAACTACCCTGCATCTGGCATTGCAAAGGTGAACAATTTTACATCCAAGAATGAAGATCTTACTGTTCAAAGTAGTCCACAGAACACAACAGGGATAAACATTACAGCAAGTAATTATGGGGGAACTATTTATGATCCTGGAATTACAACAGCTAAAATGCTTAAACATGAGTACAGCCAGGCTTTTAGAAATTCTGATTTGACAGCCATAAAAGTTATTTTAAAAGGAAATGTTTCTGCACCAATGGAAGCCCTTGGTGGTCATACCCCACTTGTTTTTGCATGTGCAATGCTATCCAACAATGAAGTACTCCGTTACCTTATAGAGTCGGGTGCAAACCTCAATGCAACAACTTATATTGTTCCAAAGCCACACCTGGGAATCGCACTCGAAAAGCCGTTTTTCCCACTCAAAATAGCACAAAGCCCATTGTTCATTTATTGTGCTAATAACAATTTTACCGATCCGGAAACAATTCGTTTTATTGAATACTTGCTGAAAAAAGGGGCCAGGCCTTATATGTCTACAGATCCTGAAAAAAGAAGAAATGAGGCATGGTTGTTGCAATATTACATGACGAAGGACAAAGTCAAAATTATGAAAGATTTTGGGATTGATTTGGAGAATGACGCAAAAGTGACAAAGAGGGGAATATTCTAATATACGAGGGCGACTGTTTCCCCTCGGATTGGGGGGATCCCCCAAACTGAAAACCGCTTAATTTACTGATTTTTTTCCACATTATTCTTGTTTTTCGGGCTTACTAATTTATAGTTATCAACCTATAGGATTAGGGTTCTTTTGCATTAATTTCGCAGATTAACCCAACATAGTCCATGTCATTATCGCATCTACTGAAATTCATTTACAACAACGGAACGGATGAAGTCATCCGTCGTGGGAAAAAAATCCATGCGATAGGATACGTTGAATTCATTGAGTACGACGACCTGCTGGGCGCCGTAAGCTTTAGGGTCAAGGATGACAACTACAGCACTTTTTACAAGGTTCATGTTCAGAAATACAAGGACCCGCGTGCCATGGCATTGCGTTGCTCCTGTCCGTACAACCTTGGCGATATCTGCCGACATGAAGCTGCCGCCTTGTTGCAGTTGCAGGATCTTGTAGACAAGAACATGATTGGGGATAATGCCGTTAAATATGACCAGCGGCATACGGTCATCAAAATGAAGCAGATTGAACTCCGCACCATTCGGATGCTCGCCACCCAGGAGGTTTGCGAGAAGGCTGAGGTGGTGCTCAGGACAACCAAAGCCAACATCCTCAGTGCAAAAGATGAAAGGGTAGAAGCCAAGCTGGAACTCAATGGTGAGGTTTTCCCCATGGTCATCCAAAGAAATGAGGAGCGCAATTTTGATACTTCCTGCAAGTGTACTGAGGAAACGCATCCGCTTTGCGTGCACAAAACCGTTCTTTTCCTTCAGCTCCTGAATGCCTATGGTAGTGTATATTTTGATACCATCCGCAACTGGGACAAGGAAAAGAACAAGCTGCTGGGGATATATGGGTACAGCATGAATGAACCCGATTGGCAGACAAAATTTGAATTTACCTATAAAGATGGCAAGCCCTTCCTCCGGGTGCTGGACCCAACAGTAAAAAGGGTTACAACGCCGATTGTTGAGGAAAAGCCCGTTGTTCAGCGAAAAGAAGAAGTAGTTGAAGTGGTCAATACTATCAGCGAACCGGTGGTTTCCTCACAAAGGCTTGGGGTGGTCTTTATTGAAACGCCTGGAAAATATCCCGGATTCAATGTTGAATTGGTCAGTGGAGAGTTTGATCAGGAAAACATGGAATTCCTTGGGAAGGTTGAACACATTGACCTTTCCAAATATGTGCCTACCACTGAGTTGGTCACCGAAGACATTTCACTGATGAACGCGGTCAGAAAATTGCAACGTTCTGAAATTGACAAATATGTCAGCAGGAATTCCCCCTTCTCCGGCATTTGGGAAAACATCATTTATTCAGAAGAAGAGGGCCTTCCTGCAGAAACAACCTTGCTGATAGACGAGTACCTGCATCCCAAAATCGTCAAGATGTTTGTGGAGCATTCGGAACGCACCCTGTTCCTAAAACTCTTGCCAGGAAAGCCTTTTACCACAGCCAACCTGGTGAAGACTGGGATCGGAAGCGGAAGGATGAAACCCGGATTGCAGGTTGCCCTTGAAAAGAAGCAGGCCACCATTACACCAGTAGCATTTATTGAAGAGTGGGACATCGAGTTGACGGCCAATGAATGGTCTTCTTCATTGGTTGCCCTTTTCAATGATCAGTTGTATTGCTGGAACTCATTGGAAGACCTTGAAGCCATCACGGCTTTCATCCCGGAAAGAAACAGAAAAATAAGCCTTTCAAAATGGCCTGATTTTCTGGAGCGTGAAGTTTTGCCGTTTGCAAGAAAATACAAAGTTGATTTTGACAAGTCTTTGATGACAGAGCTGTTCAACGGAGAGCCTGAAATCAAATTGCAGCTCCAGGAAAAAAATGAATACCTGGTCTTTACGCCTGTATTCCTTTACCAGGGATACGAAGTGAAATATACAGACAAGGAAACGATTTTTCTGCCCGAAAACGGAAAGATCAAAATGATCAAAAGAGACCTGGAGAAGGAAAGGGAGTTTGTCAAAAAACTGGGCTCGCTTCATTCCAACTTCATCAATACGGAAAACAGTTTCAACCTGGTGTTGAAAGGAACGGAAGTATTGAGGAACAACTGGTTCTTCCTGTTTGTGGATGCAATGAAAGAGTTCCAGGTGCCGGTCATTGGATTTGAAGTATTGAAGAACTACAGGTTCAATACCGCGAAACCACAGACCAGGATCCAGATCAGCAATGGAGTGGATTGGTTTGATGCAAAAGTGGAGATCATTTTTGGTGACCAGAAAGTATCTATCGAAGAGATCAAACGTGCCTTGAACAACAAGCAACAGATTGTTCAGTTGAACGATGGAACACTCGGTATTCTTCCCGACGAGTGGCTGAAAAAATATTCTTTGCTGTTCAGGGTCGGAGAAGGAAAAACAGACCAGTTAAGGCTTTCAAAGTATCACCTCAGTGTTATTGATGAACTCTACAACAACATTGATGAGACAGAGGTCATGATCAAGCTGGAAGAGAAATATGAAAGACTCAGGTCTTTCAACAGGATCAATGAAGTTGATCCGCCAATACAGCTTGCAGAAATTCTAAGGCCCTATCAGGTTGCCGGTTACCATTGGCTGAACTACCTCACGGAAGTGGGTTGGGGTGGTATCCTCGCTGATGACATGGGTCTTGGTAAAACCATCCAGGCCTTGTCTTCCCTGCAACGCTACCGCGACAACAATGAAACCATGACGGCCATTGTTGTTTGTCCAACCACCCTGATGTTCAACTGGGAGAATGAGATCAAAAAATTCACACCTAAGCTGACTTACCGCATCCACCATGGTGGCGAAAGGATCCGCGACAAGAAAATATTTGTGGACCATGATGTGATCATCACCACCTACGGAACCCTCCGCAGTGATATCAAGTTCATGTTGGAGACGAATTTTGATTATATCGTCTTGGATGAATCACAGGCGATCAAAAATCCACAGAGCAAGGTTACGAAAGCGGCTTGTTTGCTCAATGCCAAGAACAGGCTTTGCATGAGTGGTACGCCTTTGCAGAACAATACATTTGATATCTATGCGCAGATGAACTTCCTGAATCCAGGGATGCTCGGCAGTGTGGAATATTTCAGGAACGAGTTTGCCACACCCATTGATAAATTTGGCGAAAGGGAGCACAAGGAACACTTGAAAAAACTCCTGTTTCCTTTCATCCTCAGGCGCACCAAAGAGCAGGTGGCCAAAGACCTTCCGGAAAAAACAGAGACCATCCTGTTCTGTGAAATGGAGGAAGAGCAACGCAATATTTATGATGCATACAGGAATGATTACCGCGACAAGATCCTGGGCGTCATCAAGGAGCAGGGCATCCAAAAGTCTCAGCTGACCATCCTGCAAGGCCTGATGAAACTGCGGCAGATCTGTGATTCACCGGCCATTATGAACGAGAGTGAACCGATGCCGAATGTATCTGTCAAACTGGACGAATTGTCGAGGGAGATCACTGAAAACATTGGCAACCACAAGGCCCTGGTCTTCTCTCAGTTCCTTGGCATGCTGGGATTGATCCGTGAAAAGCTGACTGAGCTGGGCGTGAAATTCGAATATTTCGATGGAAGCACTTCTGCTGTTGACCGGGAAAAAGCCATCCAGAGTTTCCAGAAAAACGATGAGGTGCGCGTGTTCCTTATTTCGCTGAAAGCAGGTGGCGTGGGTCTTAACCTTACCGCAGCAGATTATGTATACATTGTTGACCCATGGTGGAATCCTGCGGTTGAACAACAGGCCATTGACCGGACGCACCGTATCGGTCAGACCAAGAATATTTTTGCATACCGCATGATTTGCAAGGATACCATTGAAGACAAGATCCTACAACTTCAAGACAAGAAAAGGGCCCTTGCCAAAGACCTTGTTTCTGATGATGATGGTTTTGTGAAGACGCTGACGAGAGAGGATGTGGAGTATTTGTTCAGTTAGAGCAAGCTGCAATCATCGCTCAAGACTTTACAAACTGGAGATTGTTTTTACACTAAGGAACAAGGTGGCCAGCACCACAACCAGACCAAATATTTTCAAGAATAGGGGATGTTTATACTCCCCTATTATTTTTTTGTTGGATGCCGCAAGCAGTATCAATCCCAATGCGACTGGTAGGATGAATCCATTGAACGCTCCAACAATCACCAATGTTTTTACCGGTTTACCAACAGTAATAAAAACAAAAAGCGCAATGAGTACAAACCCTACCAGCATGGGCTTTTCGTTTTTTTCGAATGCCGGATGAAAGGAACGAAAAAAAGAAATGGAGGTATAAGCCGATCCGACCACTGAAGTGATGGCTGCACTCCACATCACGATTCCAAAAATCATGTAGCCAAGCTTTCCGGCAGCGAGTTGAAAAACAGATGCCGCAGGATTGCTGCTGTCAAGGGAAAGTCCTTTTGAAACTACGCCCAGTGCTGCCAGGAAGAGCAGCACGCGCATGATGGAGGCTATGAGGATGGCTGAAACGGCGGAGTTGCTGACTTCTTTTGTGTGCCCTGGTCCGGTCAGTCCTGCATCGATCAGCCTGTGTGCGCCAGCAAAACTGATGTATCCGCCAACCGTACCACCCACAAGGGTGATGATGGCCATGAAGTCAATCTTATTCGGTACAAATGTTTTATGGATGGCCTCTCCCAATGGCGGTGCAGCAACAAAGACCACATAAAGGGTCAGTACAATCATCACAATACCCAAAGCTTTTGCAAAGATGTCCATCCACCTGAGCGATTGCCTGTTGACAAAGATCAGTATGGCAATTCCTGCACTGATGATCGCTCCTGTACTGGTGTCCCATCCGGTCAATACATTCAGTCCGAGGCCTGCACCGGCAAGGTTTCCGGTATTGAAGGCCAGTCCTCCCACCACAATCAGGAGGGTAAGAAAATAACCGGCCCCGGGGATGACCTTGTTGGCCAACTCCTGTGCCCGCATACCTGATGCCCCTAAAATTTTCCAGATGTTCATTTGTGCACCAATGTCCAACACAATCGAAATCAGGATCACAAATCCAAAGCTTGCCAGCAGGGTATTGGTGAACACTGCGGTCTGTGTGAGAAAGCCAGGGCCAATAGCCGAAGTGGCCATCAAAAAGGCTGCTGCGATAACAGGAGAATTGCTGAGCCAGGATTTTTTCTTCATTGTATCGCGCTTATGGTGATCTTGTTTTGGTGCAAGGCCCTGTTGATCATCTGGGCAAATGCTACTGCGTGTTCGCCATCACCGTGAATGCATATAGTATCTGCCTTGATCGAAATTTCTCGTCCTGTAGTTGATTGCAGGGTTTCACGGAGGATGATTTGCAAAACTTGTGCAACGCCTTTTTCTGCTGTTTCAATCATGGCATTGGGTTGGTTCCGTGGTGTCAACATCCCTTCGTCTGTATAGGTCCTGTCTGAAAATACTTCCCTGTAAAACCGCAGTCCGTATTGGATTGCAGCAGTTTCGGAAGCACTGTTGGGCAATCCATATAAAATCAAGGAAGGATCAATTGCTTTTATTGCTCTTGAAATGGCATCGGCCACCATGGCATCTTTTGCCGCCATGTTGTAGAGTGCACCATGGGGTTTTACGTGGTGCAGGCTTGCGCCCTCCTCTGCTGCTGCATTCCGGATGGTGTTGAGTTGATCCATTACAATCCGGGAAATTTCATCAGCTGACAAGTACATTTCTCTTCTGCCAAAACCCTCTTTGTCATCAAAGGATGGATGGGCGCCGATGGCAACACCGTGTTGCAGGGCCAGGCGGATGGTCTGGCGCATCAGTTCTCCCCCACCGGCATGGTATCCACAGGCAATGTTTGCGGAACTGATCAACGGCATGATCAGCGCATCTGTGGTAAAGCCCTCGCCCATGTCGCAGTTCAGGTCAATCTTCCTAAGCATCTTTCAAATGTAGTTCAAATAACAATTCCCATTTTTTGCTTAAATTCATCCAATGAAAAATAGAAGAACCTTTATCCGGTCTACCGCAGTTGCTTCAGCCGGATTGCTTGCCAGCAAATCATTTGCTTTTTCCATTTTTGACAGGAACAGGCAACCAGAGGAATTGATCATAGGCCATAATGGCTTTACCTATAAAGTAGATCATGGTTGGGCCAAAATCAGTGCCAGCACCCACCCCGTTATCAACTGCCACGAGATGGTACAAGACAGCAAGGGCAGGCTGATCATGGTGGGCGATGACACCCACAACAATATCCTCATTTTTGACAAGTCCGGACAGTTGCTGGACTCATGGGGAACAACTTTTCCTGCTGGGCATGGGCTTACCATCAGCAAGGAAAACGATGAGGATTTTCTCCTGATTGTTGACAATGGTTTTTACAAGGACCTTTCCGGAAAATCAAAAGCACAGCCAGGAAATGTGGTGAAGACGGATGTAAAGGGAAGGATTATTTTTTCATTGGCACAGCCCCATACCATTGGCGCCTACAAGGATGAGGATGCCTACCGTCCAACAGAAACGGCAGTAGCGCCCAATGGAGACATCTATGTGGCGGATGGATACGGCTCTGATTATATCCTCCAGTTTGACAGCAAG
This sequence comes from Chitinophagaceae bacterium, assembly GCA_044345895.1. Lineage (GTDB taxonomy): Bacteria > Bacteroidota > Bacteroidia > Chitinophagales > Chitinophagaceae > Pollutibacter. The sequence continues at coordinate 4,308 of JBIJAE010000009.1, read as the reverse complement.
GGCAGGTTCATCAGGAAGTTTGGCGGCCGTAAAAACGAAAACAAGGAGCATAATCTATACTGTGCGCATGGTGTGGTGGTAGACAACAGGGATCCAAACAACCCGGTACTGATCTGCACTTCAAGGGAAGAGTGCTGTTTCAAGGTATTTACGCTTGATGGAAAATTCATCAAGCGCATCGATACGCCAGGCATGTACGTTTGCAGGCCTGTGATTCACGGACAACATCTATATGCCGGCGTATGCTGGTCCAAAGACGCTGAAGGCAAAAAACAAAATGCAACCGGATTCCTGACCATTCTGGATACCAACTACAAGGTCTTGGCCAGCCCAGGCGGAACGGCTCCTGTGTACAAAAACGGTATACTACAGCAAACATTCCAGCACGAATCAAAAGTATTCAAGCATGGGCACGACGTTTGCATCGACGAAGACCAAAGCATTTATGTTTGCCAGTGGAACGCCAACAAGACGACGCCGGTGAAGCTGACCAGGGTTTAGGGGTTTAAGGGTGGAAAGGTTTAGAGGTTTAGAGGGGTGAGCTGGTGAGCTTGCAAACCAAATATAGGTTTGTAAATCGGAGAATTTGAAAGTTAAGTGGTTGAACGTTCCCGTCACATAACCCTTTTGAAATGGAGGCAGAAAAAAATAAAAAATAAGCGAGACAATGGATTCTAACAAAGTGGACATGTTCATTCTGAGCAACGGCAAGTTTTTTGAAAGCAACCAATTGATGCACATCAGGGAGCAGTTGCTTGCCATGGATGACTCAAAATGGTCCCTCATCCAGACCATTCAATTCAAGGACCCAACAACCAGCATTATTGTGTCAATACTTGCAGGTGGGCTGGGCATTGACCGGTTTTTGATAGGTGATACCGGGCTTGGCATTGGAAAATTATTGACCTGTGGAGGATTGGGTATTTGGGCATTGGTGGATTGGTTCCTGATCATGGGAGCAACCAGAGAGAAGAACTTTACCAAATTTCAGCAGTTTTTGTATTGATGGGCATAAGCAGAAAAAACCTATATATCCTGATCATGCTGTTTTGTATGTCAGGCTATACCTGGCTTGTCATGCACCTTGACAGCAGGTGGGCAAATGTTGTGGGTCCGGTTTGTGTGTTCAAAAAAGCAACTGGCATTCCTTGCCCTTCTTGTGGTGCAACGCGTTCAATGATTGCATTGATCAATGGAGATTTTATAAAAGCCGTTTTATGGAATCCCATTGGATTGGTTTTGTTGGGCGGACTGGTCATCTTTCCTTTTTGGCTCTTGCATGATCTGGCATTGAAAAAAAACAGTTTTCATGTTTTTTATGCATCAGCTGAAAAAACGATAAGACAAAAACAGGTGGCCTGGCCGTTGATTGTGTTGGTTTTGCTGAACTGGTGCTGGAATATTTACAAGGGGGTATAACATGTCTTCAACATTCACATATCATCCAACCGAATCAGAAGCTGAAAAAGCTTCCAACAGTTACCTCATGTCGCTGATTGCCATCATGGTTGGTTTTCCATTGCCCATCATCAACCTGATGGCTACCCTGTTTTTTTATCTTGCCAACCGCAAGTCCACTTATTTTGTGCGCTGGCATTGCATACAGGCCCTGCTTTCGCAATTGAGCCTTTTTGTTATCAATACCATCGGGTTTTGGTGGACGGTATCTATATTGTTCAGAGAGGATGAACATTTATCAAACCCTTATCTGGCCTATGTCATCACCGTTTTTGTTGTCAATGTTGTTGAACTGGGCATGACCATTGCTGCTGCCATCAACACCCGAAAGGGCCAACATGTTTCCTGGTGGTTTTATGGTTCCCTTACCCAAATGATTTGTAAACCCTGATATGAAAAAAACAATTTTACAGGCTTTCATTCTCTTGTCTTTGGCTGCAGGCATTTATCTGCTCATCAGCCGCGTAAACTGGTCTGGGCTGGCATGGAAGAGCAGTCTATGGAAGAGGGAAAAGAGTACGACCGTGTTGATAGCCTGGTCACTGCCATTTGCAAGAGCAATGGCTTCAAGCGAGACAAGATCAAGCTTCATATCATGGGCGATAGTGAGGTCAATGCTTTTGCCTTACCCGACCGGCACATGGTGGTTCATACAGGATTGATCAATGCCGTTCATAACAATGATGAACTCAGTGGGGTATTGGCGCATGAGATTGCACACATGGAATTATCGCATGTCATGAAAAAATTGCTCAAGCAAATGGGGTATACCCTGTTGATCAGCATCACCACCGGAGAGGCGGGTGGCGGTGCCATCAAGGAATTGTTGGGCATGTTATCATCTACTGCCTACGATCGCAAGCTTGAAAAAGATGCAGACATCAAGGCCATTGAATACCTGAAGAAGACGGGCATCAGCCCCAATGGTTTTGCTGATTTTCTGTATCGCCTGGGTGAAAAAGATGGCTCATTGGGTAGCCTTTCCTGGATCAGCACCCATCCTGATTCAAAGGAAAGGGCTAGGTATATTAGGGGGGAATAAGGTTTAGGGGTTGAAAGGTTTAGAGGTTTAATAACTACACCTCTAAACCTCTACACCCCTCAACCTCTACACCCCTCAACCTCTACACCTTTTGAACTAAAAATTATAATTGAACACAAGATTCCAAAGGTTCATGTCTACCTTGTTGATGATGTATTTTTCAGGCAGGCTTGCCTTTCCGGCATTTGATTTGTAAACATAGAGCAATTGGGCGCCTAGTCCGCTCAGCAATCCTTTGAAGTCGTAGCGAATATCGAGGTTGATTTGATGGTAGGATGGCATGCCATATTTGTTGGCCTTGTAATTTGTTGGTTCTGGTAGGTCAAAATATCCAAAGGCAGTTGAAGTTTTGAAGGAAGTACCCGGAATGGTGTAGCCCAGTTTCAATACATATGCATTCGCATCAGCAAGTCCTTCATTTCTTTCTCTGGACATAAAGGTATAGAAAGGATCCCTGCCCCACTCTCTGGGCATCAGGTAGCGCCCCCTTCCTGTGATACGGTTGAAATTGATGGACGTTTTCCAGGCCTTGTTTTCCCAGCCAACCATTCCGCCAAAAGTGGTGGCTGCATCCTGTTGCATGTATCGTTTTGCCAACACCGCATTTCCGCCATTGCCAACCTTGCTGGTATTGATGAACTGTATCCCAGCAACTAAATACCCGTTGGATAAAGGCTTGTTGAGGTCGGCCTGCAGCAGCATGGCATTGAAAATATTTTCTGTGTAAAGGTTCCAAAATTTCAGTGACAGATTCTTGACTGATTTGTTGCTTAGTCCAATCATGGCAATGCCTTTGCTTGCAGTATTGTTGGCATAATTGGATCTTGTTCCGTCTGCGTTTACGCCACTGGAATAAACGCCTATGGATTCTCCAACGCCAAACCATTCTACTGTTCCTCTTGGGGAAATTTGATTGATCAACCCTCCTTCTATTTTGGTATTGTCGATGCTGTTGATTTCGGCCCAAGCGCCACCCACCTCTGTTGGACGCATTCTTCCGTCCTGCATGTTGATGAATGGCGTATTCATCAATTGTTTTCCAATGGTGAGCTGTGCTTTTTTGAAATTGTATTTTAAGAACAATTCCTCAAGCCTATCAATATCATTTTTGTTATTGGGATTTGTTTGATCAAACAAGCCAATCTCATAACGGTTGTATTGGTTTGTTTTAGGGTCGGGAATGGATAAGTCGGATGACCCCATGTTGAAAGTGAAAAATCCACTGATACCCAATTGAAATCCTTTGAAACCAGCTGTTTCAAACTTGATTCCACCTCCTGCTGCATGGGCATAATAATCAGTCAGTCCATCTGCATTGTTGGTGTTCATGAAAAAATACCGAAGATGTCCATTGGTTGTCCCATGCTTGAAAGCATAAAGAATGGAATTGGTATCAACCACTTGTTGTTGCTTGTTTTTCCAGATGCCAGGTTTTTCTCCTATTTCCTGGTGTTGTGCAACACTGTTAACTTTCAACAGAACAGCAAAAGCAGTTAAGATGACGCTGATTAAAAATGATGTCTTCTTCATTTCACTTCTTCGAAGCTGGGATTTTCTGGTTCACTTGACAAGGCTTTTGATTTATTGTTAGGAACAGTACATCCGTTGGTTCCGCAACAACCCGCATTGGCAAGCCCCATGAAAACCAACATAGATCCGGCCCATCCCATTAAGCTATCCTGTTTATAAATCCCGTAAGACAAGGCAGCCACGCCTAACACCACACGAAAAATTCTCGCTGCAGTCCACTTTGAGGACAATATGCTTTTCATGTTAAATTTTGTTGTTGAGCACATTCCAGGGCCCAC
>JBIJAE010000120.1:0-5459 GCA_044345895.1 Chitinophagaceae bacterium | reverse complement strand
ATAGTGGTGAATCAACTCCATTTCCGACCATTTCCTTGTTGAGTCAACACCTGGCAATGCCCGCTGGAAATTGGCCATCATCTGGTTCCAAATTTTTATCTTTTTATCTGATCCAAGATAGAGTGAATCCACCCTTGAAAGGTCAGCATCTGCAGGGACAGTAACCAGCATGAAAAGCCGGTTATCCACCCTGTAAATCTTGACCTCATGGATACCACTGGCCAGGTTAGCCTTTTGCAGTTCTGGCCAAACGCCGGCTTTTGAATGCAGTGAATCATAGGCCCTGATCAAAGCAGGTTCATTCACCAGATCGGTAGTGTACACCATGGTCTTGTAAGCCACGGGAGGATTGCTGTTTTCTCCGCAGGAAAGAAAAAAACAACTGCATGCCAATACCATGCAAGCAGTCAAATTGAGCAGCAATTTTCGGTAACTATTTTTCAATGAAAGGGATTAAAATGAATTGTAACTGCAAATAAAAGACAATTAATGCTTCAGAAAATGAAGGCAGTGGCAATTCATTGTATTTTTTTGTCAATTCAATTTGAGGGGATAATTCCCATTGATTATGACAGCCGCGTCAAGGCCTCATCCCTCAGTGCAGGGCTTTCCAAAAACTGGATGGACTCCTTCAGCTCAGACAGCTTTGAAGCCCCTAAAACCAATTTGTTGATGCAGGGAGAATTGAAAACATATTGCAATGCCAATCCTGTAAATGAAAGACCTGATGCATCGCAATTTTTTTTCAATGCAATGGCTTGTTGAAGATCGGATGCAGGAATCCATTCAGGTGCTGTCAATGCGTAATGTTCGAGTTTATTGCCCAGCAACCCCATGTACAATGGACTGGCCTGCCATACCTGAATGTCTGCGTTGTGCAGTTGAATGAACTCAGCATCGCGAGCAGTTTGGTTGACAATGTTGTAGCGGTTGAATCCCATGAAATGCGTGAACCCACTGTCTGCAACAAATGGCGAAAATGATGCTCCAAAATTACCGCCAATGCCAATGTTTTTCACCAGGCCATCCCTTTTCAGGATTTGCATGGCCTCCACTGCATAGGGAATTTCTGCGGTGGTCATGCCAGGAGGATCATGCAAAAAAAGCAGGTCAAGTTGATCCCGTCCAAACAATTGAAGGCTTTCCTGTGCAGACTTGAAAATGCCCGCAGGACTGAAATCATAGCTGATGCTATCTGGATCATCAGCCTTCAATTTTCCTGCCTTTGTGCTGACAAAAGGTTGCTCCCCTTTCCATTCCCGGAGGGCCTTTGCAAGGATACGCTCTGCATCAGCATAAGCGGGTGCCGCATCAAAATGGGTGATGCCCTGCTCAAGGGCATAGAGAATGGTTTTGACAGATTCATCCTCATCAACCTTGCCCCAAAGACCCGCCAATCCTGCAGTTCCCAATACCAGCCGATCCCTGTCATCATTCAATACAGCAGACATATTATTTTTTTTCTCCGAAGTCTATTTCGATGTTGGGATATTTTTTCTGAAAGACCATCACCCCATTTGCGGTGATACCCGACTGCCAGCAAAATATTTTTTTCAATGTTGTGGATGGTATCAAATCCAACAAACCTGCATCATCTATTTTGGTTCCTACGATGTTCAGGTATTCCAGTTTCTTGAACTGTCCGATGGAAGATATTGATGCATTGGTGATGGCAGTATTTTTGAGGTTCAACCTTGTGGTATTGGAGCATGATTCCAATGGTGTCAATCCTGCATCAGTAATCTTTGTATCTGCCAATACCAGCCACATCACCTGTGGCGCTATTTTCTGCAACAATGGGGCCTCCTTGTCTCCAAAAGAAGGAGCATTCACCATGTTCAGTTCCAGGAAGTGGGTGCCAGTAACAAGGGGAACAACAGCAACATTGATTTTCTTTAGTGCTGCGATGCCTGCGGCATCGGCAGGAGCAATGGAATCGAGTGCAGCAGGTCCTGCTGATTGCTTCCCTGCATCCGATAAAAATTTCAAGATGGTATCATTGGCAGCTACCGCTTTGATGGGCTGTGAAGCAGAAACACCATGCAAAACCCACCAAGACAAAAGATCGATCTCAGGCTGGGTCAACTGTGATTTTCCCTTGGGCGGCATGTGCTTTTCATCGCCTTTGTCAAGCAAAATGCGGCGGATGAATTCGCTGTGGTCAAGGTCTCCTGCAACGATGGCCTTGCCATTTTTTCCACCTTTCATCAGGGCTTCAAGGGTATGCAGCTGGAAATCACCCTTCTTCTTTTTCTCATTGTGACACTGCATGCATTTTTGTGCCAGCACCGGTTCAACAATGCCATCATAAACGCTGACGGTTGAAGCAGCCGTCAACGTTGTAATTTTTTGTTTTTGAACGACAGCCGCAGTTTCAGTGTCTGTTGCTGCAGAGAAAAGATATCCTTCACCATGGGTCATCGCTCCTCCAAAATGTCCGGCCAGCACAAGCGCCAGCATCATCAGGTTGAATCCGGCATGGTAAATGGGTGTTCTGTATTCCTCTCTTTTAAATTTTTTGTACGCCAGCAATGCAATGGAAACTACACACACTGCAATGGCAGTATACCGGTGCCAATCCAACAGGTTCTCTTCATATCCTCCAGACAAGGAGAGCATCCAGCCGAAAAATGCAGCCAAAAGGGAAGATAAAATACCTGCAACCAGCACAAAATCAATCAGCCTTGATTTTTCTGCGCTAGACTTGAACAAATACTGGATCAAATAGGCAATGACCAGAAAGCCGATGGGCAAGTGTACAAAAACGGGATGCAGGTGCCCTAAGAAATTGATGATCATGCAATCAGGTTATGGATTACATTTCCTGAAACATCTGTCAGGCGATACCTTCGGCCCTGGCTCTTGTAAATGAATTGCTCATGGTCAATGCCCAGCAGGTGCATCATGGTGGCCTGGAAATCATGCACATGCACTTTGTCCTTCACCACATTGTGGGCGAAATCATCGGACTCACCATAAACCATACCAGACTTGATGCCGCCACCAGCCATCCAGATGCTGTAACAGCCTGGATGATGGTCTCTTCCGAATCCTTCCGGCGTAAGTTTTCCTTGTGAGAAACTTGTTCTTCCAAACTCTCCGCCCCAGATCACCAAGGTATCATCCAGCAAGCCCCTTTGCTTCAAATCCTTGACCAGCGCGGCCGATGGCTGATCGGTGAGGGATGTGGCCTTTTTGATGCCAGAGGCAATTGAACCATGGTGATCCCATCCAAGATGGTACAACTGAACAAAGCGAACATCTTTTTCTGCCAGCCTCCTGGCCATGATGCAATTGTGCGCAAAGGTTCCAGGTGTCATGACATCCGGACCATACATGTCCAGGATATGTTGTGGCTCATCAGAGAGATCTGTGATGGAAGGAATGGCCATCTGCATCTTGTAAGCCATTTCTGACTGGTTGATCTGGCTTTCAATTTCCGGATCATGCCATACCTCATTTTGAATATTGTTGAAGCCCTTGATAAAATCAAGTGCCCTTCTTCTGTCCATGCGATCGATGCCCTGTGGGTTGTTGAGGAAAGGAACCGGTTCATTTCCCGTCATGAACTGCACACCCTGGTGATGGGAAGGCAGGAAGCCACTGCTCCAGGCAGCACTGCTGATGGGTTGATCTCCTCCGCCTTTGGAAACCATCACGATGAAAGATGGAAGATTATCATTCATGCTTCCAAGGCCATAACTGAGCCAGGATCCTATGCAAGGCCTTCCACTCAATTGATTGCCCGTTTGCGTGAAAATCACTGCGGGCTCATGGTTGATCTGTTCAGTGAACATGGACCTTACCACGCAGATATCATCAGCGATTTCTGCAATGTGTGGAACGTGTTCACTGAAGTATCCACCGGCAGCTCCATGTTGTTTGAAAGTAGCTGCAGGCATGGCCAATGGAAAAGAATATTGGTTGCTGACCATCCCGGATATCCTGTTATTGCCAATGACAGAGGGAGGTATTTCCTGGCCATGCATGCTGTACAGCATGGGCTTGTAATCGAACAATTCCATTTGGGAAGGACCACCACTTTGGAAAAGGTAAATCACCCTTTTTGCCTTGGGAAGAAAATGCGGATTGACCAGGGGCTTGTTGATTTCTTCAGCAACCTGTTGCACCGCTTTTCGATCTGCATTTTTGTTGCCGCAACCCAGCAATGAACCCATTGCAATGCCTCCCAATCCAAGGACTGAACCACGGAGGAATTCCCTTCGCTTGTTCTCGTAATGCATTTTCATCAACTCATTCATGGTCAATCATTTTCTTGTGAGGAACTCATCAGTATTCATCAATGCCAATGCAGTGCTGCCCATGGCAGCCAATTGATGGACATCGGGTAGATCCAGTTTGCTTTTTCCAACAGCCAACAGTGCTGCTGCTTTCTCCGGATGGGTCTGAAAATTGTTCAACTCAGCCAGGTACATTTGCTTCATCAATTGCTCTTCTTTCTTGTTGGGTTTGCGTCCTGTAATCAGGCGAAACCCATACAGCAACTGACTTTCAATACTGACACCGCCTTCTCTGATCATCCTGGCTCCCACATGCCTTGAGGCTTCAACAATCTGGGGATCATTCAGCATGGCAAGGGATTGCATGGGCGAACTGGAAACAGGACGCTTCACCAAACATACCGACCTATCAGAAGCATCAAAGATCTGCATGAAGGGCACAACACTTGTTCTCTTTCTCACGGTATAAATGCTTTTCCGGTAAAGATCCTCGCCTTCAGATAAAATATATTGATAACGCCATACCTTATCACTCAAGGCGTCCCACAACCCCTCAGGCTGATAGGGATAAACACTTTTGCCTCCAACCTTGTTGGAAAGCAATCCTGCCACGGCAAGCGCATTGTCGCGCAGCATTTCAGCAGGATAACGGTAGCGGGGATTCCTTGTTAGGAGAGCATTGTTTGGATCAGCTTTTATGATCTCCGGATCGGCCGATGAAGATTGCTGATAGGTGGCGCTCATGAACATGTATTTCATGAATGCCTTTGTATCCCACTTGTTTTCCATGTAATGCAGGGCAAGATGATCCAGCAATTCAGGATGGGTGGGCATGGCGCCCTGGTTGCCAAAATCATCAGATGTTGAAACCAATCCCTTGCCAAAAACCAACTGCCACATCCTGTTCACAGCAACCCTTGATGTCAATGGATTCTCATCATCAAACATCCATTGTGTAAGGCCCAACCTGTTTTTGGGAAGGTCCTTAGGGAATGGCATAATGGCCGCTGGTGTTGAAGGTTCAACCTTGTCGCCATGGCTGTCATACAATCCCCTGTTCAATACATAGGTGGGACGGGCCTGGGGAAGATCTCCCATTACCATAACTTCCTTAACAGAATCATACAGATCACAGAGCGATTTTCTGGTTTGTTGCAAGGGGCTCAACACTGTATCTATGCTTCTTTTCGGAGGCAGCTTGAAGGGCTTGAGGGCTTG
>JBIJAE010000171.1:0-4225 GCA_044345895.1 Chitinophagaceae bacterium | reverse complement strand
ATAACGGATCATGCGGTAAAAAAGCCTTGCAAACCTGGAAGGTTTGGCAGCCCCTTTTGCAATAGAAGAAACAGTACGCTGATTTTTTTTACCAACGCTTGAGCCGGCGCCCAAATCAAGTACATCCAATACAAGATTTGAATTTTCAAGCTGCCTTCGCTTGGCTTCAATTTGCCTGAAGCCTTGGACATTGGTCTGCTTGCCCCTCAACACATGAACAATAAAATCAAAAACAAAAGGTGAATGTACCCCATGCCCTTTCCCATTGGATGAGGTCAACTGGTAAATCAGGAATTTCCATGCAAGTTGAAAGCTGTTGTACATGGTCTGCATTATAGCGTTGTAGTGTCAACCCGCTGCCAGGTCTCAAAACGATAGGTCTGGGCATGTTTTTCATCTGCGGGCATATCTATTGCATTTTCAATCCTGAACAAGGTTTCATCGATGGCTGGAAAAAATGTATCTGCCCCGGGATAGCTGGCATGCACCCTCGTCATGTAAATACGATCGGCCATTGCGATAGCCCGATTGTAAATTTCTCCCCCGCCAATCACAAACGCTTCCAGACAATCGGATGAATGGGCCAGTGAAATGGCATTTTCAAGGCTGCCGGCAGGCCATACATTTTCCATGATTGGAAGCGCATTGGGATTTCTGCTGATGACGATATTGATCCTTCCTGGCAAAGGCCTGGAGGACATTGATTCAAAAGTTTTTCTTCCCATGATCACGGGCATTCCCCATGTAAGGTTTTTGAAAAACTTCATGTCATTGGGAAGCTTCCAAAGCAATGCATTGTCAAGGCCTATGGCATTATTTTCTGAGGCTGCAACAACCAATGAAATGATCATGTTTTTTAAATTAAATTATACGGCCACTGGCGCTTTGATGCCCGGATGAGACTGGTATCCCTCCAGGGTGAAATCTTCAAAACTGAATCCAAAAATATCTTTTATTGCAGGATTGATTTTCATGGTGGGCAATGGATATGGAGTTCTTGACAACTGCAGTTCTGCCTGCTCAAAATGATTGTTGTACAGATGAACGTCCCCAAAGCTGTGCACAAAATCACCAGGTTCAAGGTCGCAAACCTGGGCCACCATCAAAGTCAACAAAGCATAAGAAGCGATGTTGAAAGGCACCCCAAGGAATACATCTGCAGAGCGCTGGTAAAGCTGACAGGATAGTTTTCCGTCTGCAACATAAAACTGGAACAGGGTATGGCAGGGCATCAGGGCCATTTGCGGCAATTCAGCCACATTCCAGGCACTGACAATCAGCCTTCTGCTGTCAGGCGTTTTCCTGATCTGCGTGATAAGATCAGTAACCTGATCATATACTTTTCCATCTGTACCAGACCATGACCGCCATTGCTTCCCGTAAACAGGGCCAAGCTCTCCCTCCTCATTGGCCCATTCATCCCAAATGCGCACACCATTGTCCTTCAGGTACTTGATATTCGTTTCCCCTTTGAGAAACCAGAGCAATTCATGAATGATGCTCCTGAGGTGCAGTTTTTTGGTGGTTACCATTGGAAATCCATCCTGAAGATTGAACCGCATCTGGTATCCAAAAATACTTCGGGTACCCGTCCCTGTTCGGTCAGTTTTGTCAGTCCCTTTTTCGATGATATGCCTCATCAGGTCCAGATATTGTTGCATGGTATACTGCTTTGTTTATTTGATCAGTTCTTGTATGGCACTGCCAACATTGCCGCTGGGCATCTGGATTTTCAAGATGGCTCCAAGGGTAGCAGCGATGTCGCTCATGTATACTTTTCTGTGTGTAAGTCCCTGCTTCACTCCCCAACCCATCCAAAGCAAGGGAATATGTGCATCATAGGGATACATGGATCCGTGGGTTGTACCTGTATTGGAATTGCTGAAGAAATAACCAGGCTTGTACACCACCTGGACATCTCCCCCCAACTTGTGGTTAAATCCTTTGATGAACATTTCCTTGAATTCCGCGGGTAGATTTGCAGCATTGATGGACGCATTGTCAAAGGCCAGCAAAACATCCTCTTCTTTGTTCAATTCATCAATAAGGTATGATTTGACAACCCCAAAATCAAGACCGGCAGAATCAATCGATTTTCTGTTCAGGTACAGCTGATAGTTGGCAGATGCTTCCACCAGCTTTTTCAAACCAAACTTTTTCATGGTTGCTTCTTCAGCCCTTTTGTTTGATTTCATCGTTTTTGCAGGCATCTGGTGTTGCTGAAGAAATGCTGGAACATGGGCTACTGCATGGTCTGCAGTCAAGAAAAACAGATAATTACCTTTTCCCACTTTCTTGTCCAGGTAATTGAAAAACAATTCAAACTCCTTGTCGAGTTTGATGTAATTGTCTTCGATCTCCACGGCATTAGGACCAAATGCATGACCGATATAATCTGGCGATGAAAGGCTGATGGCCAGGAAATCAGTAATGCTGTCCATCCCCATTGACTCTGCTTCCACAGCAGCTTTTGAGAATTCCAGGGTCAGGGTATTGCCCCATGGAGTGGAGGAAATTGCGCCGTAATTCTTGCCAATATTTGATTCAAGCTTTCTGGGGAATGGATTACTGGTATAGGATGGATTGTTCACATCACTTTGGGTATAGGTTTCAATGGGATGACTGAGGTTCCAATTGAGCCTGTACAAAGAATCGATCATTTTTCTTTGGTTGAAAGCGGCTGCCCAAGGCGAAATGTCTTTCATGTACCAGGTACTGGAAACAAAATTGCCGGAACTTGGATCATACCAATAGGCCGCATCTGCAGCATGACCAGCAGGCAGAATGCTTCCCCTATCCTTGATGGCTACACCAATTACTTTTGACCTGAAATTGGTAGCCAACTCCAGTTCATCTGTAATGGTTGACGTAATAAGGTTTTTGGGAGACATGGGCTCTCCTTTTCCAGTTCCACCAACAATTTTTACCGCGTCATCCTCCACGCAGTAAACGTCCCGTTTCAAAGACCTGTCATACCACTCATTGCCCATGATCCCATTGATGGCAGGAACCGATCCGGTATATACACTGGCATGGCCTGCAGCAGTAACCGTCTGGGCATAGGAAATCTGTGCATTCTCACAGGAAAATCCTTCCCTCAATACCCTCTTCAATCCATTTTGACCATACCTGTGTTGAAATCGATAAAGATAATCCCACCGCATTTGGTCAACCATCACCCCAACTACCAATTTGGGTTTGGAACTGGTGCCTGTTTTCTGGGCCATGCCGTTGCTGCCAATCAGCAACAGGGCCATTATTGCTACAATCTTGTTTCTTGTCATCGCTTCTGTTTTTAGCTTAACAAAGGTATGGGAATGAAAAGCTTGGATCGCCTGATTTTATGAACATCCTGTTGGATAATCTTATTTTTAAAATTTTTATCTTTGCAGGAAGATAAATAAACCTCCTACGCGTATGGCAGACATTTTCGAAAGACTGATCAATAACCAAGGACCGCTTGGTCAGCACCGTGAAAGAGCACATGGATATTTTGCCTTCCCTAAACTGGAGGGTGAAATTGGAAGCAGGATGAACTTCAGGGGCAAAGAAAAAATTGTTTGGAGCCTTAACAATTACCTTGGTCTTGCCAACCACCCAGTGATCAGAAAGACCGACGCGGATGCGGCAGCTGAGTATGGACTGGCCTCTCCCATGGGAGCCAGGATGATGAGCGGCAACACCAATCACCACGAAGAACTTGAAAGGCAGTTGGCAGCGTTTGAAATGAAGGAAGATGCCATTTTGCTCAATTTCGGATACCAAGGCATCCTCAGCCTGATCGATGCGCTTTGTTCTCGCCATGATGTAATCGTATACGACGCAGAATGCCATGCCTGCATTATCGATGGATTGAGGTTGCACCAGGGGCACAGGTTTGTATTCAAACACAATGAAATAGACGACTGCGAAAAGCAGCTGCAGCGAGCCACCGCATTGATTGAGAAACAAAATGCAGGTGGAATCTTGCTCATCACAGAAGGTGTGTTTGGCATGGCCGGAGACCAGGGAAAGCTGAAAGAAATCGCTGCCCTGAGACCGAAATATTCATTCCGGATGCTGGTGGACGATGCCCATGGCTTTGGTACACTCGGAGAAACAGGTGCAGGTGCAGGCGAAGCACAGGGCGTGCAGGATGAGATTGATCTTTATTTTTCCACCTTCGCCAAATCAATGGCTTCGATTGGGGCCTTTGTAGCAGGACCGAAACAAATCATAGACTATG
>JBIJAE010000119.1:0-5469 GCA_044345895.1 Chitinophagaceae bacterium | reverse complement strand
AAGCATTATGCTGAATACTGGGCTGCCTATGATGTGCCCCGTCATTTGCATCATTTTAGCCCAGACAGCCTTTCAAAACTGATGCACATGCATTCCATGAAGGTCACAGCCATAAAACCCATGTGGTACGATGCTTTTTATGTAAGCCTGTTGAGTGAAAAATACAAAACAGGCAGCATGCGGTTGATTTCTGCAATGCTAACAGGCATTATCTCAAACCTCAAGGCCCTTTTCAAGAAAGGCGTTTGCAGTTCACAAATCTATATCATCCGCTCCTGACCTTATTTCCTGATGGCTTCCATGGCCCTGATAAAGGTTTCATCCTGTTGATTCAAGACATGGAAATAGGCTGATTCATTCCAGGCAAGCCTTGCCACCATGGCTTTGATCGTGGTTTTGGCGCGGCTTTTTGAAGCAGGTGATGGCAGCAAAACCTTTACGCCCTGTTTTTGGGCAAAATCAATCAACTGGTTGGTCACCATGTCATCAGGATTGTATTGGCTGCTGTAGGCAGCAGCATCCTTGTACGATAAGATGCTGTTTTTATTGGCCATGAAATACCGGTAGGCAAAATTGCCGATGATATTGTTGATGTAGATCCTGTTATACCCCGTGTCAAACAAGATGGGATCGATGGCTACCGACAGGTCTGGAGTGATTCCCCCACCACCGTAAAGGGTTTTTCCATTGGCTGTTTTTACTGGCTTGCGCTGGTATTTTGTGCTATCGATTTGTTTTGAATCACCCTTGTGAAACCTGTTCATCACCTCCATTTCATAGGCATCATTTCCCTCATCATAAGGCTTTTGGATGCTCCTTCCCAGTGGAGTAAAATACCTGGCAATGGTAAGCCTGAGTGCTGATCCATCAGACAATGCATATTGCTCCTGTACAAGCCCTTTGCCAAAGCTTCTTCTGCCGACAATCGTGGCCCTATCATGGTCTTGCAGGGCGCCGGCAATCACTTCACTGGCCGAGGCGGAACCCTCATTCATCAATACCACCAGCTTACCCGTTTCAAAAAGACCTGAGCGCTTTGCTTTGTATTCTTTTTTGGGACTGTTAACCCCTTCGGTATACACAATTAGTTTTTCACCACCGATGAACTCGTCAATGATGTCGATGGCTTCCTCAAGAATGCCGCCACCATTGTCACGGAGATCAAGCACCAACGATTTCATCCCCGAGGCTTTCAGCTTTTCCAGGGATTCCAGAAACTCCTTGTAAGTATTGCTGGAAAATCGGTTCAAGCGGATGTAGCCATTTTCCTTGTCAATCATGTAAGCCGCATCCAAGGAACTGATCGGAATGCTACCCCGAACAACCGATTTGTTGATGATCTTGTTGTCGTGCATCAGCCGAATAGACACTTCAGTACCTGCAGGACCCTTTACCCATTTTTTCAGTTGGTCGCTGTTTTTCAAACCAGTGGCCACACTATCATTCACTGCGAGAATCTTGTCGCCAACTACAAGGCCGGCATTTTTAGCAGGTCCGTTGTCCAGCACAGAAAGAATATGAACCGTATCATTGAAAATATTGAATTCAATGCCAATCCCATAAAACTGACCTTCCAGGCCTTCGTTCACTTCCATCAATTCTGCAACAGGTATGTAAACGGAATGAGGGTCAAGTGTGTTCACCAAACCATTGATGGCCCTGGAAGCAGCCGAATCAACATCCACCTTGTCTACATAGCGCTGCTTGATCAGTTGCATCACCTCATTCAGCGTATTGGTTCCGGGTGAAGTCAAAAAACTTTTCGTCATTGGCATATTGCTGCGTAATTTGTAGCCGATGAACATGCCCAATACTACAGCAATTGAAAATAGGATGGGAGTAGCTGCGTTGATCTTCCTGTTGCTCATGTTGTTCTTTCAATAGTAATTTTGCAAAGTTCCTGAATTAACCTGAATTATGGACGGATTAAAACTAATAGCGGATAGCGGAGCAACGAAAACGGAATGGAGACTGGTAGGCAAGGGGAGTTTCAAGTCTTTTTTTACAGTCGGGCTCAGCCCTTACCACATGGACCGTGTTCAGATACGCGAAACCCTCTTGAATGCATTCCCCAAAACCCTGTTGAAGAAAGAAATTGTTTCTATTCTTTATTATGGAACGGGCTGCAAAACCAAGGCCAATGCCAATATCGTCAAAAAAGCCCTTGAAGACATATTTCCAGGCACTGCTGTTCATGTTACACATGACCTCATGGGGGCTGCCATTGCCACCTGCGGCAAACAGGCAGGCATTTCCTGCATCCTTGGTACAGGATCAAATTCCTGTTCTTTTGATGGGAAGAAGATTATTTTTAATTCTCCTGGCCTGGGCTACATTCTGGGAGACGAAGGAAGTGGAGCCTATTTGGGTCGAAAAGTGATACAGCATTTCCTGTATGGCACATTTGATGCGCCATTGATGAAATCATTCAAGGCCCATTTTAATACCGATAAAAACGAGATCCTGCAAAAAGTATACAAGGAACCATTTGCCAACAGGTACCTGGCAAGCTTTACCATTTTCCTGTCCATGCACAGGGGACATTTCATCATCGAAAACATCATTGAAGATGGCCTGCGGGATTTTTTTGAACAACATCTTGGCGCCTATCCCCAAAGGTATACTGTGCCCATTCATTTTGTGGGAAGCATTGCTTTTCATTTCAAGGATAAAATTGCCGAACTTTGCCATGATTTTGGATTCAAGTTGGGGATCGTCATCAAGCAACCCATGGATGGATTGGTGGCCTATCACAAAAAACATTAAGGCATAACAATGAACGTTAGAACTACTGAGCAGGATTCACATTACGGGCACCTTGAAAAAATGTCTGTTCTTGAGTTGCTGGAAAACATCAATACTGAAGACAAGCGTGTTCCTGAAGCTGTTGCCAAATCCATTCCACAGATCAGGGCTTTGGTAGAAGCAACTGCAGACCGCATGCTTGCCGGAGGAAGGCTTTTTTACATTGGAGCCGGAACAAGCGGCAGGCTGGGGGTGGTAGATGCATCTGAATGCCCACCTACTTTTGGTGTGCCCCATGAACTGGTGATTGGCATCATTGCTGGCGGAAAAGACGCCATGTTCAATGCCGTTGAATTTGCTGAAGACAGCAAGGAACAGGCCTGGAAAGACCTTTTGGCTTTTGGCGTCAACGAAAAAGATACCGTCATCGGCATTGCAGCAAGTGGCACCACTCCCTATGTAATTGGAGGATTGACCGCATGCCGTGCCAACAATATCCTCACAGGCTCCATTTCCTGCAATGCCCATTCACCTGTGTCTGAGGCCGCAGACCATGCCATTGAGGTGGTGGTTGGTCCAGAATTTGTTACCGGCAGTACCAGGATGAAAAGCGGAACAGCGCAGAAGCTTGTATTGAACATGATCTCCACCTCACTGATGATTCAGCTGGGCAGGGTAGAAGACAACAAGATGGTCAACATGCAGCTCACCAATGACAAGCTGATCGACAGGGGTGTCAAAATGCTCATGGACAAGGCATCCATTGACTCCTACGAAGCGGCAAAGGAGTTATTGATCAAACACGGATCTGTAAAAAAGGCAATGGAATCCCTTAAATAAATCCGCGTTGCATGAGATAGAACCATATTACAATTGGCGACACCTTTACATAGCAGATGAGGATCCAAGATCGCCGTTTTTTGGAAGGGAATATTCTGAGTTTCATTATTCCCAAACCATTTATAATTTTTACATCCATCCCCAGTGGGATGACATTGGGTCACCTACATTGTATATCAAGGTTCTTTTCACCGATTATGAAATGGGATATGCCATTATTGAGATGATCGGAGAATGGAATGATGCCATCGAAAACGACATCATGACCTTCAAGCGAGATGTTATCGACATCATGATCAAACAGGGCATCAACAAATACATCCTTGTTGCGGAGAACGTACTCAATTTTCACAGCAGTGACGATTGCTATTATGAAGAATGGATAGAAGACATTGAAGAGCAAGGTGGATGGGTTGCTATTATTGGCCTCCCAGAACAATCCAGGTATGATTTTACCCGGGCTTTTATTGACCGGTATGTGCAGTTGATCGATTTGCCAGACTGGCGTCCTTTCACTCCCGGAAATTTGTTTACCAAAGTTGACAATTTGCTGCTGCGAAGGTTGAACAATTGATTAGAAAACGTTTTCGTAATCCTGTTTAATTAATTGTTTTTATGAGTATTATACAACAATCATTGTATCATATTCAGCGTTTGTGATGTAACTTTGTAGCAATTCAAATCAGAGAAATTTTCATCTATGAACTGGAGTCTATTGTTTTCATCTTCCATCGGCAAAAAAATTGTCATGGCCCTCACCGGAATTTTTCTGGTGGTTTTTCTTGTTGTGCATTGCTATGTGAATGCAAACATTTTCTTTGCAAACGCTGAAGAGAATTTCAACAGGGCGGCCCATTTCATGGGATCAAATCTGTTGGTTCGCATTACTGAAATAGGCCTGTTTGCAGGCTTTATCCTGCACATTGTTCAGGGGTACAAGCTGGAATTGCTGAACAGGGCAAGCAGAAAATCACGCTATGCTGTTACAGCAGGCAACAAAACTTCCAAATGGTATTCCCGTTCAATGGCCATCCTCGGAACGTTGATTCTCCTGTTCCTGATCATACACCTTGCACATTTCTGGGTTCCATCCAGGTTCGGTGGTCTTGAAGAAGTGTATTATGGAGAACAGAAATTCCACAACCTCTATCTGGAAATGAAAAATATTTTTGCAGAACCATGGGTGGTTATTGTCTACCTGTTAGGATGTTTCTCATTGTCCTGGCACCTGCTCCATGGTGTACAAAGTGCAGCACAAACCCTTGGCTGGACCAACAAGAATTTTTTCCCCATGATCAAAACCATCGGTATTGTGTTCTCCATCCTGGTTCCTTTGATCTTTGCCCTGATGCCGCTGGCCATGTATTTTGGCTTGCAGCTTGACTTGGAAAACATCACATTGCTATTCTAAACATTTCAATAAATCAACATACTATGCTTGATGCTAAAATTCCTGCCGGAAAACTTGATGAAAAATGGACCAAATACAAGGGTTCCGTTAAGCTCGTAAATCCGGCCAACAAAAGGAAGCTTGAAATCATTGTTGTAGGTACCGGACTTGCCGGCTCTTCTGCAGCAGCCAGCCTCGGTGAAATGGGCTACAAGGTGAAAGCCTTCTGTTTCCAGGATTCTCCACGCCGTGCACACTCCATTGCAGCACAAGGGGGTATCAATGCCGCGAAGAATTACCAGAACGATGGAGACTCAGTATATCGCTTGTTTTATGATACCATCAAGGGGGGCGATTACCGTGCCCGAGAAGGAAATGTACACAGGCTCGCTGAAGTGAGCACAAGTATCATTGACCAATGCGTTGCACAAGGTGTACCTTTTGCAAGAGAATATGGCGGATTGCTCAGCAACCGTTCTTTCGGTGGAACCCAG
>JBIJAE010000118.1:0-5470 GCA_044345895.1 Chitinophagaceae bacterium | reverse complement strand
TGATCTCAGAGAATTAAAAGGAGCATTGTCTCAGCTAAAGGATGAACTTGACTTATGACCGGGAGGAACAACAACATGGAAGAAATGGGTTTGCAGTCACGTTTTGAGGATCATGTACACAACAATAGGCTATGGCAAGAGGGAGACTTGTTGCTCCTGGCCTGCAGTGGTGGCATTGATTCTGTTGTATTGGCAACCCTCTTGCACAGGATGAACCTGCCTGTTGAAATCCTCCATTGTAATTTTAATTTGCGGGGAGAGGAAAGCAAGCGGGATGAGGATTTTGTGCGTGCATTGGCCAATTCTATGGCTATACCCTGTCATGTTCAATCTTTTGACACCCAGGCAGCCATAAAAAAAATGGGAAAGGGTGTGCAGGAAGTTGCCCGCATCCTCCGGTATCAGTGGTTTGACAAGATGTTGGAGGACCGAAAAAAGATAAATAAAAATACCTATTTGCTTACTGCTCATCATGCTGATGATCAGGTGGAAACCATTGCCATGAATTTTTTCAGGGGAACAGGAATTGCAGGCCTGCATGGCATGCAGCTGAAAGCCGGTAAACTGATCCGGCCATTGTTGTTTGCCCGAAGAGCTGAAATCCTTGATTTTGCTGAATCTAATGCTATTGAATGGGTAGATGACAGCTCAAATGATTCAGACAACTATTCACGCAACCATTTCAGGCACCATGTCATTCCGCAGGTAGAGAAAATTTTTCCTGCAGTTGCGCATAACCTACTTGACAATGCCAAACGGTTTTCAGAGATGGAAGTCATCTACAGAAAGCAGGTTGAAAAAATCAAGTCTGGCTTGATTGAGCAACAGGGCCATTCGCTGGCCATTCCAATCAATAAATTAATATACATGTCACCCATCGACACCATCATGTTTGAGGTGTTCCGGGATTTTGGTTTTTCTGCCCATCAGGTTCCTGAAATCAAAAAACTTTTTGATGCCATCTCCGGCAAATCAGTTTCTTCCCACACACACAGGGTTCTGCGGAACCGGAACTGGTTGTTGATTGATCCTATCGAAGAAAAGACCCATGACATCATTGTTATTGAAGAGGGAGATGAATCGGTGCCTTTTAACAACAGTCTTTTGCAGATCAAAAAATATGATGGCAATCGCCTGCCTGATGAAGATGCAAATCATGCCTGGATTGACTTTGAACAGATTGCATTTCCGCTGATACTCAGGCCATGGAAAGCGGGGGATTATTTTTACCCCTTGGGCATGCGAAAAAAGAAAAAGGTTGCCAAACTGCTCACTGACCTCAAATTATCGCTGGCTGAAAAAGAAAACCAATGGGTCATTGAATCTGACAAGAAAATCATTTGGGTGGTTGGCAGAAGAATTGACGATCGGGTGAAAATCAAATCCAGTACAAACAACATCTTGTCGATTTCCTTGAAACAATCACTTGAAAACTGAGGTGTAAAAATAAACGGCAAGGTCAACCCCACTGATCAATTTTGCAGCCAGGTAGGTAAATAAAATCCCATAAACGCTTCCCCAGAAATGGGCACTGTGCCCGATGTTTCCACCACCTTTTTTGGCAAGGCTGGCTGAAAGGATCAAAAAGCAGATGCCAAACACAAATCCGGGTATTTTAAAAGGGATAAAGAAGAACTGGATGGGCATGTTGGGCTGAATGGTGATGGCCGCAAACACGATGGCTGAAACGGCACCCGATGCTCCCAATGAACGGTAATAAGATTTATCCTTGTATTTGATGTAGTCAGGGATTACCGCCGCAACAATTGCAGTTACATACAGTATCGCCAGCATGGCCCTCGACAATTCTCCGAACAATGCCTTGAAAAGGTAGTTTTCAAGTGCCATGCCAAAAGAGTAGAATGAAACCATGTTAAAAATCAGGTGCATCGCATCGGCATGCAAAACGCCGTTGGTGATGAAACGGTAATACTGTCCTTCCCGTTTGATGTAATAAGGCCAAAAAAGCAGGTCCTCTTTCATGCTTCCACGGTTGAAGGCCAGGATAGAAACACCTGCAGTTATGATGATGATAAGAAATGTTATGCTCATGGTTCAATGTTGGTCACCGGTGGTGATACTTTTCGTTTTTGATGATGGTATAAGCCCTGTAAATCTGTTCTGCAAGCAAAAGCCTGACGATCTGGTGAGGGAAAGTGAGTTTTGAAAGTGACCATTTGTGGTCCGCCCTTTTCAGAACAGCCTCATCCAGTCCGAATGCACCGCCAATCAGGAACACGAGTTTTTTTGATCCCATGTTTCCTTTTTTCACAATGAAATCAGCCAACTCAACTGACCCCATCTCTTTTCCGTATTCATCCAGTGCAATCAATACAGTATCTTTTTCCAGCCATTCGAGGATCATTTTACCTTCCAGCCTTTTCAGGTCATTTTCACTGAGCATTCCTGCATTTTTGGGGACAGGAAGAATTTCCCATTGTATGGGTGCATATTTTTTTATCCTTGCACTATAGTCTTCTATGGCATCTTTGATCGATGGGTCGTGTTGTTTTCCTATGCTCCAGAATTCGATCTTCATGATTAGGCACAAAGAAAACAAACATTTTTTGTAATTTGACTGACTTAACAATTATTGATGAGAAAGTTATTTTTGTTTTTCCTGCTTCAGGCAGTTTTTTATTCTGCAATCTTGATGCCTTCGATCTCTCTGGCCCAACCACTTCCCTCCATTCTTGAAAAGACAAAGGGTCTTTCAAGGACGGATGGTTATTTTCCTTTTTACAAAGATGACGAGAACGGTAAAATCTGGCTCGAGATCAACAAGTTGGATACTGAGATTCTTTATGCGATGTCTTTGCCATCCGGCCTGGGATCCAATGATATCGGGTTGGACAGGGGATTGATGGGAGGAGGCAGGATTGTAAAATTTTCCCGCATCGGTAAAAAGATTTTGATGACAGAACCCAACTACGGCTACAGGGCTTTGTCGGAATCAGCCAAGGAAAAAGAGGCTGTTGACCTTGCCTTCGCAAAATCAACCCTTTGGGCCTTCACTGTTGAAGCAGCATCCAATGATGCAGTTTTGGTAGACGCCACAGCGTTTCTTACAAGGGATGCCATGCAGGCAGCCAACAGGATCAGGAAAATGCAACAGGGGAATTACAGCCTCGATCCCAACCGCTCAGCCCTCTATTTTCCTTCATGCAAAAACTTTCCCTATAATACAGAGTTGGAAGCAACCATCACCCTGGTCAGTGCTGATGGGGTCAGTGGTAATTTCATACAGCCTGTGGTACCTTCTCCCGAGGCCGTAACCTTGCGCATGCACCATTCGTTTGTGCAGCTTCCTGATGGAAATTATATACCCAGAAAGTTTGATCCAAGATCGAGTTTCAACAATACTTCTTACTATGACTATAGTTCCTCTGTTTCAACACCCATCGAGAAATATGTGATCAACCGTCACCGTTTGAGCAAGAAGGATCCCTCTGCCAAAATCAGTGAGCCCGTCAAACCCATTGTTTATTACCTAGACAATGGAACGCCCGAGCCCATCAGGACTGCATTGTTGAAAGGGGGCAATTGGTGGAACCAGGCATTTGAGGCGGCGGGCTACAAGGATGCATTTGTTGTAAAAATACTTCCTGACAGTTGCGACCCGATGGACATAAGATATAACATGATCAACTGGGTTCACCGGTCCACCAGGGGCTGGAGTTATGGCGCCAGTGTTGTTGACCCAAGAACCGGAGAAATCATCAAGGGTCAGGTATCATTAGGCTCGCTAAGGGTTCGCCAAGATTACATGATTGCACAAGGCCTGCTTTCCCCTTTTGGGAAAAAAGAAATGAAAGATGATCCCATGCTGAAAATGTCGCTGGATCGTTTGGAGCAATTGTCTGCCCATGAAATCGGCCATACCCTGGGACTAATGCACAATTATGCTGCAAGTGCTGTGGATCGTTCAAGTGTGATGGATTATCCCCATCCATTGTTCAGGCTCAATTCCAAAGGTGAAATTGATGTCACCAATGCCTATGATTTGAAAATAGGGGATTGGGACAAGGTTTCGATTGCCTGGGGGTATGCAGATTTGAGCAACAGTAAAAATGAAGCAGCAGATTTGGACAAGATACTCACCGATGCCTATGCGAAAGGCCTGAAATTCATCAGCGACAGGGATGCCAGGGCTCCAGGTGGATTGCACCCTGACGCACATTTATGGGACAATGGTAAAGAACCCATTGCAACACTTGAGGAAATGATCAACATGCGCGCAGTTGCGTTGAAACAATTTGGCATCAATTCCATCAGAACCGGTATGCCCATGGCCATGCTGGAAGATGTGCTGGTGCCTGTTTATTTTCACCACCGCTATCAGGTGGAGGCAGCCACCAAGCTGATTGGTGGGATGCATTACAATTATGCATTGAAAGGTGACGGACAGGCTGTAACTGCGCCGCTGTCAAAAGATCTGCAGACAAAGGCAATGGCATCCATTTTGAAATGCCTGGATCCATCCTTCCTCGCCATTCCCGAATCCATTGTAGCACTGATTCCCCCAAGGCCGGCAGGCTATGAATTCACCAAGGAACTCTTTAAAAAGAAAACAGGATTATCATTTGATCAACTGGCTCCAGCTGAGGCTGCTGCTGATCTTCCTCTTTCTTTTCTTTTTAATCCAGAGCGTATCAATCGCCTTGTGCAGCATGAATTGCAGGGGCAGTATGGATTGGGCGACATGACCAATGCCTTGATTGATGCCAGTTTCAAGGCCACAAGGAAAACAGGTGTTGAAAAAGCCATCCAGTTTCAAACGGAACAATTGGTGTTGACCTATTTGTTGGCTGCAAGCACAGATGAACAACTTTCTTTTCCTGCTAAAGCAAGGGTTGGCCAGGTTTTGACTGAGCTCAAATCGTGGCTTGAAGCAAGTGTAAAGACAGCCAATGACCCTTTGTACAAGGCCCACCTGGCCTTGGCCATTGATCGGTTCAAATCCCCGGAAAAAGCAAAGCCAACCATCCACGCAGTTGCCCCTCCTGGTGCTCCCATTGGATGTGAAGAGGAACAGTTTTAGGATTGATAGGTAAATTGCTGCTTGTGATTTTTTAATTTTCCCTCTCTGTTGAAAGCTTGATCAGTTGTTCATGCAAGGCAATCACTTGGGGTACCAATAGGGTTTGCTCATTGTTGATCAACACATGATCACACAATTTCATTTTGATGTTTTCATCCAGCTGGTTTTCCATGCGGTTTAAAACCTTTTCCCTTTCAACCTGATCCCGCTGGATGGTCCTGTGGATCCTGAGTGCAGGGTGGGCGAATACACCAATGATCGCGTCAAATTCTCCCTGGCTTCCTGATTCAAAAATGAGGGCAGCCTCTTTGATTGCATAAGGACTGGTCTGTCTTTTCATCCATTCCAAACCATCCTGAATGGTGAAGGGATGCACAATGTTGTTGAGCAGTTCAAGTTTTTTTTTGTCGTTGAATACAAGGGACGAGA
>JBIJAE010000117.1:0-5480 GCA_044345895.1 Chitinophagaceae bacterium | reverse complement strand
GTTCCACATGCTCGTCTTGGTAACCGTTGTTTTCTGTTTTCTTGTCGAACTGGTAAATGACACTGCCCTTATGGTCCCTGATGTTGGCAGCACCACAGAATATTTTACCTTTTGTTCCAATCAGCAGCTCATCCACTTTGGCTGATGTCTTAGGGATGTGACGGCACTGGCTGTTGAGGACGGAACCGTCTGCGTAGGTGAATTCCACAAAATGATGATCAAAAATTTCGCCATGGTCTTTTCCTTTCCTTACCTCTCTTCCACCCATGCCCTGTGCTTTAACCGGATAGCTGCCTTTGAACCAGTTGACCACATCAATGTTGTGGATATGCTGTTCTGTGATATGATCACCACAAAGCCAGTTGAAATAATACCAGTTGCGCATCTGGTATTCCATTTCGGTTTGGCCTTCTTTTCTTGGTTTAACCCAAACACCATCATTGTTCCACCAGGCCTGTGCCGAGGTGATGTCCCCAATCATGTCCTTGCGTTTGAACAACTCGCGGTATGAGTTCTGGTAGTGGCGCTGAAGTCCTACGACTACGTTGAGTTTTTTTGTTTTTGCTTCTTCTGCAGCAACCAATACACGCTTGATACCCTCCGGATCAGTGGCAACTGGCTTTTCCATGAAGATGTGCTTTCCCTGCTTTACCGCTTCTTCAAAATGAAGGGGCCTGAAACCGGGAGGCGTTGTCAGGATCACCACATCGGCAAGGGCAATGGCATTTTTATATCCATCAAAACCAACAAATTTTCTTTCTTCCGGTACATCAATCAGTTTTTTGATGTCTCCCGAAATGCCTGCTTCTGTAAGGTCGCCGGTAATGCTTTTGTAGGCATCATCCAGCCTGTCGCGAAAGGCATCAGCCATGGCAACAAGTTTGACATTCTGTTTGCTGAGCAGTGCCTGAACTGCAGCACCAGTGCCACGTCCGCCGCAACCAATCAAGGCAACCTTGATTTCATCGCTTGCTCCTGAATGAAAATTTGCATTGGTAATCAGTGGCGCAGCGAGTACCCCTCCTGAAATGATTCCGGTCTGTTTTACAAAGTCCCTGCGACTTTTGCCGGAAAATGGCATGTTGTTTTGCATCGTTGTTGTTTTAAGATGTTAATTACCGAGATACAATTTATAAAATTTTTCGGCTTCTTCCGCAGTTGGTTGCTTTACAGGTCGAACAATTCTGAAACCTGCAAACATTCCGTCTGTTAACCACCACCTGCTTTTGGGAATTTGCGGATCACGCTGGTTCCAGAAAGGTTCAGAAAATTTGCGTGTGTAGACCCTTAGATCTGTGGCAATGTCCAGATAGGAACCGCCCCTGATGCTCCTGGGATATCTTGCAGATGGGGGATTGGTAGGATCCAGCTGTCCATCAGTGATTTGTTTCAAATAATCGGGAGCATATTGATCCATGGTCCACTCGGCAACATTGCCCAGCATATCATATAATCCCCATGCATTGGGTTTCTTTGTTCCCACCCGCTGGTATTTTTCTTTGCTGTTGGTCTTGTACCAGGCATATTGGCCCAGCAAAGCAGCATCATTCCCAAAAAAATAATTGGTCTTGCTGCCCGCCCTGCAGGCATATTCCCATTCTGCCTCTGTGGGCAACCTGTAGAAGACCCCAGTGTTCTGGTACATCCATCTGCAGAACATCATGGCCGCATCCACACTCATGCTGTTGACCGGAAATCCACCACCTTTTCCCATGTCCCAGCTCAGGTCTATGTATTGCGCTGTGGGTCTTGTGACGGCATCGACCTTTGAACCTTGTGAGGTATTTTCATCCTTGAAAAATACATCAAACTGATCGTGGGTAATTTCAAATGCACCCATCCAAAATGCTGATACCTTTACCGTTTTGGCAGGTTTTTCAGTGGGCTTGGTGGAGCTGTTGCTTCCCATCAGGAAACTTCCTTCGGGGATGGAAACCATTTTGATTTTCAACTCCGACAGCGGCATGTTGATTTCCTCTGTTTTGGAAACATTGGTTTGCGCAAAACCACTTCCTGTTGATATCCATTGCACAAAGCACAGCGCTACAATAATTTTTTTCAATGCATTTGATTTGATGCAATTTTAACTAAATTGTTCTTAGTTTTCATTTTTCAAACGATTAAATTTCTTTTCATATGGAACGCAGAGGATTTCTCAAAAGATCATCCATGGCAGGAGCCGCATTGATACCGGGGTTGGCCGCTTTTTCAGCATATCAACCCGCAAAAGAGCCAGGCAAAACATTCAACCTCAACTATGGATTTCATGACGGGATGTTCGCTGCCCATGCAGGAAAGGATTTTATTGATCAGATCAAGTGGGCACATGATCAGGGTTTCAGGTCCATTGAAGACAATGGCATGATGAACCGTACGCCTGAAATGCAGTCCAAGATTGGGGATACCCTTGCCAAACTGGGCATGCAAATGGGCGTATTTGTGATCACCACCGATGGCTGGCACTGGAAGATGAGCCTTGCCACAGGAAAGCAGGAGTTCAAGGACCTGATCATCCGCGACTGCAAAACCGCTGTTGAAGTGGCCAAGCGTTGCAATGCCAAACACATGACCGTAGTGCCTGGAAATTTTGACCGCAGTTTGCCCATGGACATTCAAACCGCCAATGTCATTGAAGCGTTAAGGGGTGGAGCCGGAGTGCTTGAGAAGCATGGTCTTGTAATGGTGCTGGAGCCACTCAGTGATAATCCAGACCTGTTCTTGCGGTATTCTACCCAGACCTATATGATTTGCAAGGCCGTGAACAGTCCGTCTTGTAAGATTCTTTTTGACATGTACCACATGCAGCGCAATGAAGGAAACATCATCACCAACATCAACCGTACCTGGGATGAGATTGGCTATTTCCAGATCGGAGACAATCCTGGAAGGAAAGAGCCCACTACCGGTGAGATGAACTACAAGAATATTTTCAAGCACATCTACAACAAGGGATACCGTGGCGTGATGGGAATGGAACATGGCAATTCAAAACCTGGAACAGAAGGTGAATTGGCGCTGATCAAGGCCTACAGGGAATCTGACTCATTCCTTTAGATGGGTCGATGAACTTTTAAGCAGGGCGGTTGTTTTATTACCATGAAGAAGTTTTTATTGGTGTTGATTGGTGCGTTTGCTGTTGGATTGTCATTTTCACAATCTGCAGAAGAGATGGCTGCCAAGCTCAAGACCAAGCTCTTGTCTGTAAAGGACTATGAGGCAAAAGGGATGCTGAAAACGGATGTGGCTTTTCTTAAATTACCAATATCTGCCGTGCGTATTTTCTATAAATTCCCTGATCTTTTCAGGATCAAAAAAGATGGAGGTATTTCTGTACTTCCCAAAGGGGGGATTCGCATCAACATGAATTCTTTGATCACAGAAGGCAACTATACGTCACTTTCCGCAGGTCGTATCGTGTGGAAGGGAGCTGATCTCGCCATTTTGAAACTCATACCCAATGGCGAATCATCTGATATCGTATTGACTACTTTGTATGTTGATGACAAGGCCATGTTGATCAGGAGAGCGATTACCACCACCAAAGACAATGGCACCTACGAAATGGAAATGGAATATGGCAAATACGCCAAATGGGGTTTACCAGACAAGGCCGTCATGATCTTCAATACAAAGGATTATAAATTGCCAAAGGGAATAACCTTTGAGTATGACGCAAGCATTTCCCAGAAATCAAAAGAGAAGAAGCCATTGAGCAAACAGGGAAGGATTGAAATTTCCTATGCTTCTTATGAGATCAACAAAGGACTGGCAGCAGATATATTTGGAACAAAATAAACCTACTCTTCTATTTTTTCGTCTTCTGCATTGGCGATCATTCTTGAGGAAATTTTACGCATGGGATTCTTCCTCATTTCAGCATAACCCATCCTTGTATCGAAAATATCAACGGCTGCGAATACGGCAGCCCTGAAGGAGGATTCATCGGCCATATTCTTTCCAGCAATGTCAAAGGCTGTGCCATGGTCTGGTGATGTTCTGATGACCTGAAGACCTGCGGTGAAATTGGTACCCTCACCCAGCGCAAGTGACTTGAAGGGAATCAGTCCCTGATCGTGGTACATGGCCAGTACTGCGTCAAATTTCTCATGGCTTCCCCTGGCAAAAAAAGCATCTGCACTGTAAGGCCCCATGACAACACAATCATTTTTCTTTGCCTCCATCACTGCCGGGCGAATGATTTCTTTCTCCTCTCTCCCTACCAAACCTTCATCGCCTGCATGCGGGTTGAGTCCCAGGACGGCAATTGTTGGCCTGTCTATGCCAAAGTCTTTTTTAAGGCTGTTTTTGAGAAGATTGATTTTTTTGATGATCTGTTCTTTGGAAATGTTTTTGGCAACATCACCGATGGCAACATGTTCGGTCAGCAAAGCAACCCGCATGTTCTCTGCCACCATCAGCATCAGCACTTCTTCTGCCTTGAATACTTCCTTGAGGTAAGGGGTATGACCAGTGAAATTGAACTCACTGCTTTGCATGGCGTATTTGTGAAGGGGTGCTGTGACCAGGGCATCTATTGTATTTTCTTTCAGCGCTTTCACTGCGGCCTGCAATGATTTTACGCCGTACAAGCCACCCTTATCCGTCAACTGACCAGGTTGTATCTCCACATCTTCTTCCCAAACGGTGAAGACATTGAGTTGTTTGGGATTGGCTTTTGCGATCTCTTTGATGTTGTTGTAACTGATGTTCAATTCCGGCATCAGTTTTCTGTAAAAGTTGAGCACCTTGTTGTTCCCAAAAACCACCGGGGTGCAGAATTCAAGGATGCGTCCGTCGGAAAAGGTATTGAGAATCAGCTCGATTCCAATCCCATTCAGGTCTCCAATTGAAATTCCAATTACCGGTCTTTTTTGAGCACTCATCTCTTCTGCTTTCATTTGAGCAGTAAAGGTACAAGGAAAACGGGGATCTTTGTCTTAATTTTGGCATACATGTACACCCTCAAGAAATCGCTAGGACAACACTTTTTGAAAGATGAAACGGTCTGTATCCGCATTATTGAAGCCCTTAAGGCACACCAGTACACCCAATTGCTGGAGGTGGGCCCGGGTGGTGGTGCACTGACCAAATACCTCAAAGGATTGGACGGTGTAGACCTCAAGTTGGTCGAAATTGATGCGGAGAAGGTGGCATTTCTGCTGAAAGCCTACCCTCATGTGCGGGGCAAAATCATCGAGGCGGATATTCTTGAGATTGATGCCCCTTTCAGTGGCCGATTTACCCTGATCGGGAACTTTCCTTACAATATTTCCACCCAGATTGTTTTCAAGGTGATTGAATGGAGGGAGCAGGTGGAGACCATGGTCGGCATGTTCCAGAAAGAAGTTGCCGTCAGGATCTGTTCTGGTCCGGGATCAAAAGAATATGGTATACTGAGTGTCATTTCCCAGGCCTATTATAAAACGACCTACCTTTTTGATGTGGATGAAAACTGTTTCAATCCACCCCCCAAGGTGAAA
>JBIJAE010000116.1:0-5491 GCA_044345895.1 Chitinophagaceae bacterium | reverse complement strand
ATTTAACATCATTCTTTTCAAGTGCCATATTCTTTTTTTAACTCTTTTTCTATTGATTACTTCTTCACCCCTATCCTTAACCTTGCACTTCTTGATCTAGGATTTTTACTCACCTCTTCAGCAGAAGGCTCAATGGGCTTTCTGTTTAACGGCTCAAAAGGTGTTGTTTTTCTTGTACCATAAACAGGATCAGCCACCTGAGCCTCTTCATCCCCCGATTTGAAAAACTGTTTTACAATCCTGTCTTCAAGGCTATGAAAAGTGATGACCGACATCCTTCCTCCTGGCTTGATGAGTGAGGCAGATTGAACCAGCAGGTCTTTCAAGGCAGCCAACTCATCATTCACAGCAATCCTGAGCGACTGGAAAACCTGAGCAAAATACTTGTTGGGATTCCCTTTGACAACCGGAGCAATAACCGACTTTAATTCATTGATTGTGCGGATCTGGCTTTTTCGACAATGTTCATTCAAGAGCTGTGCAAGTGTTCTTGCATTCGTAACCTCGCCATATTCCTGAAAGATCAACTGAAGCGTTTCCGCAGATGACTGCTGAATAAAGTCAGCAGCCGTCAAGGCAGCAGATTGATCCATCCGCATGTCCAAGGGCGCATCAAAACGAATGGAAAAGCCTCTGGATGGTTTGTCAAACTGATGACTGCTCACGCCCAGGTCAGCCAAAACGCCATCAACCTCAGCGACACCATGGAGACGAAGAAAGCGGGTAAGGTGGCGAAAATTATGAGGAATGAAAACCAGGCGCGTATCAGCAGTAAGGTTGGCCCGCACATCTTCATCTTGATCAAATGCAAAAAGCCTGCCCTTTTCGTTGAGCCTGGAGAGAATTTCCCTGGAATGCCCACCTCCGCCAAAAGTACAATCTACGTAGGTGCCTGCAGGATTGATATCCAATCCATCGACGGCTTGTTTCAGCATTACAGGAACATGATAGGCCTGCCCTTCAGTTTCAGCTAACCCATCCCTGTTTTGCTCATCCAATGCCATCAGTTTCCTTTTTTCATGGTTGTACTTTCTTTGCCATCACTTCTGCAGCCAGACCGCTGAAGGATTCGGGTGAAAAGTTTTCAAAGAACTGCTGATACTTATTTTTATCCCATATTTCCAACTTGTCCATTGCCGATACCAAAACAATATCCTTTTCCAATCCTGCATGCTCCATCAGGCTCTTCGGCAACAATAATCTTCCAGCACCATCCACCTCAATCTGGGTAGCCCCGTTCAAAAAATAACGCCTGAACTCTCGCACCTTGGGGTCAAAATCGTTCAGGGAACTGATATTCTCATAAATCGGCTTCCAGCTCTGCATTGGATACACGGTGAGGCATTTTTCAAAGCCACGGTTGATCACAAAGACAGGGATTTCCCCTTCCGGCAGCTGCTTTTTTATGCCTGCCGGCAGAAGAAACCTACCTTTGCTATCGAGGGTAGCCTCATATTCGCCTATGAATCCAATCATTTACCTTGGTTTAGAAGAAAAATAACATTTAATGACACAAATTAACACAATTTCCCACTTTCATACACTGATTTGAGATTCTATATTTATACACAGATGAAAACCAGTACAGGCCTACATTACAGCCCATTTTACCCATATCACTGTGGATATACCTTACACGAATGTGAATTACCTGTGAATTACATGTGAATAAATGAAAAACGAAGCACAAATACCCCACGTTGAGATGGCAGCTTTCAACTATGAACTGCCCGCAGACCGCATTGCGATGACCCCGCTTGTAAACAGGGATGCATCCAAACTGCTGATCAGAAAAAACAAGCAAATTCAACACAGCAATTACAGGCATTTACCTGAATGGCTGCCTTCCAACAGCTTGCTGGTATTTAACAATACAAAGGTGATTGCCGCCAGGTTGCGGTTCAAAAAATCTACTGGAGGAGAAATCGAAATCTTTCTCCTGGAACCTGCAGATGGCAATTATGCATGCCTCAACGATCTTGAACAATCCAGCTGGAAATGCCTGGTTGGGGGTGCAAAAAAATGGAAGAATGGTGAGCTGCTGCAGTTATCGGGCGGCGTGCACAACAGCAGGCTTCAAGCACAAATGGTGAGCAAAAACGATGATCATTGCATCGTTAACTTCCATTGGGACAGTGGGCTTCCCTTTGAAAAAATGATTGCTGAAACAGGTAAGATTCCACTACCACCCTACATCAAAAGGGAAGCCACAGAAGATGACCAATACCGCTACCAGACTGTATATGCAGCACATGAAGGATCTGTGGCAGCACCTACCGCTGGCCTTCATTTTACAGAAACCCTGATCAACAACCTGACAGCAAAAGGAATAGAGCATTCATTTGTTACGCTTCATGTTGGCGCGGGCACTTTCAAACCAGTGACCGCCGCCGTAATTGGAGAACATGCCATGCATGAGGAATACTTTCAGGTTAAGATTGACCTCATCACCCAACTGGGAAATGCTGATAAAACCATTGTTTCAGTGGGCACAACTTCCCTCAGAACCCTTGAAAGCATTTACTGGATTGCAGTCAAAGCCATCAGGAACAGGAACAACGGCTTTTCCTCCAACAACAATCTTGGTCAATGGGAGCACCTGGCCTTATCAGAAGATATACTTCCCTCAAGGGCAGAGGCGTTTCAACAATTAAAGGAGTTGATGGTCGAACATGCTGTTGAGAGCATAGCAGGACATACAGGTATTTGCATTGCTCCAGGCTATGCATACAAGGTGGCCAATGCGTTGATCACCAATTTTCACCAACCGCAATCAACACTGCTGTTGATCATAGCCGCTATCATGGGTGATGATTGGAGAGGCATGTATGCCAATGCACTGGAAAACGACTACAGGTTTCTGAGCTATGGAGACGGCTCACTCCTTTTCATTGAGGATACACCATGATCATTGTAGGGGGATGCTAATCGTAAACTTGCTTCCCTTTCCTGGCTCACTCTGCACAGAGATGCTGCCATCATGGGCTTCCACCATTTTACGGGTATAATTCAGCCCAAGCCCAAAACCTTTTACATTGTGCACATTACCGGTATGTGCCCTGAAGAATTTATCAAATATGCGTGCAACCGTTTCTTTGCTCATGCCGATGCCATTGTCCTCAATGGTCAGAACGATATTGCTTTTCTGATTTTGTGTAGATACCTTGATTACAGGATCAACGTCCTCCTTTGAATATTTTAATGCATTATCAAAAAGGTTGCTGATCATGTTCACAAAATGCACCGGATGTCCAAGCACCTCGTCTTTATCTGCCAACAATGCATAGCTGATATGGGCATTTTTTTCAGCAACCTGCAAGGAAAACTTTTCTTCCAGCTTGCCCAACACCTCATGCATGTGAAGTGGTTTCTTGTCTTTCAACACCTGAGTGATGTCCAGCTGAGCTGCCTGCAAAATCTGTTCAACCTGTATGTTCATCCTGGCATTTTCAGCCTTGATGATTTGGCCGATGGAAAGCAATTGCTCACGGTTGCCAATTATTTTTTCGTTTTTTAATGTATCCACTGCAATGGCAATGGTAGCAAGGGGTGTACGCAACTCATGGGTCATGTTGTTTATGAAATCCGTTTTCATTTCACTGAGTTTTTTCTGGGTCAGGATTGTTCTGACGGTCAGGTAAAAAGCAGTGATGATGATCATGGTAAACAACAGGGCAACAAGAATTACCCAACTCACTGAACGCAACACAAAATCATTTATGCCATAGGTAATGAGGATCAAACTTTCATCTGGCGAAAAAGCCACCGACTCATCCCCAGAAAGGTTTACCAGGGGCCAGGTATGAATAGTGTAGTTTGTTGTATCGACATTGCCGATTTCATAATATTTTTCGAATTCAGGTGTGGCCAAATCAACGCCGGTATTGTTGCTGTTGGAAATGACAGCAAACTGAAATTTTGCCCCTTTTAACCCATTATTATCAAAGTAGGATGCAATTCTTTTTTGGATTTCCTCAACAGTCAAACGCTCTGCCAGGGTTGGAGTAGCAAGCATTTTAAGCAGTTCTTCTGAGGCTCCTTTGGGCAATGCATCCTGAGGAAGAGCCGGTACCAGGCTCGTTTTTTCATCAACAAGATTTTCCACCACCTCGTATTCCACTTCCTGCACTTTTAGTTTTATCTCTAGATTGCGGATGGCCACAATATTCTTTAACCAGGAATATTGGATGACAATAATGCCAATCAACGAAATGCTGATGAGTATGGTAATCAGTGTAAAAATGCGCTTCATCCGGAAACAAAAATAAGTTGAGCCCTCCATGAAGTTACATATTGCCAGTTTATTTAACTTAGGTTTATGAACAGGATTGAAAGCGGTATGCTGCTGATAGCAGAGCCATTCCTGAAAGACCCCAACTTTCAGCGCAGTGTCGTATTGCTATGCGAGCATGAAACAACGGGAAGTTTCGGCATTGCCATCAACAGGGTCCTTAACGAAAAGGTTGCCAATTTTCTCGATGGCATGGGTAACCATGAGCTGCCCCTGTTTGAAGGAGGGCCAGTGGGCCTTGACCAACTCCATTTTCTGCACAGACTGCCTTTTCAAATTCCTGGTGGAAAAAAGATTGCAGAAAACATCTACTGGGGAGGAAACCTTGAGGCTGCCAAATACCTGATCAACAGCGGCAAGGCAGGAAACGATGGCATCCGGTTTTTCGTTGGCTATGCTGGATGGGAATCGGGTCAATTGAGACAGGAAATGAAAGAAAAAAGCTGGATGTCTGTGCAGGCTACAGAAGAGATTGTATTCCATGAAGATCCCAAAAGCATGTGGAAAGCGGCCGTAAAAGAGCTGGGAGAAGGCTTCATTGACATGATCAATTACCCACTGGATCCTTCCTTCAACTGACACGATCGGTTCTCACCCTGATCGAAAGCATCCAGATCATCATCCCAAGAAAAGCAACAATTGAAAGGGCCATGCGCAATCCTGTTTCTTTGGCAATGAACCCAATGATGGGTGGACCAAGCAGAAATCCTGTAAACCCAATACTGCTGACGGCAGCAATGGCAGCAGAGGGTGCCATAGACTTGCTCTTGGCTGAGAGCATGTACACTATGGGGATTACAGAAGAGACACCAAATCCAACCAAAGCAAAGCCAATGATGACAGCTCCAGCTGTGTTGACGGCAAGGGCCAGGCTCATGCCAACCAAAACCAGTATGCCATTCAGTTTCAAGACTGTTGAATGTCCAAAGGCCTGCAAAAGCCTGTCGCCAAAAAATCTGCCCAAGGCCATGCAAAGTGCAAAGGCTGTATAACCAACTGTGCTTACTTTATTGAGCTCGCCAACAACCTGCCTGTAATAAAGCGAACTCCAATCGGCCATTGCCCCTTCAGACATGGCAACACAAAAACAAATGATACCCATCAACAACAATCCCCGGTTGGGCAATGCAAAAACCTTCTGCGGATGATCGCCGGTTGCATCTTTGATGAGTGAAAAATTTCACTCATCAAAGATGCAAC
>JBIJAE010000115.1:0-5514 GCA_044345895.1 Chitinophagaceae bacterium | reverse complement strand
AATACAATGTACCTGGGCAGGTGAAGGCTGCCGCTCCATTGTGTATACAGGTCTATTTTCTTGAACGGCTTTCCATCGGTGCTGTACTCAATCACCCCAGCATCGGGACCTGAAGCAACACAAATCCCTACGGCTTTCCCAGAAAATGTGAATTCCATTTCAGCCCCTGCCGCTGTTGCCACCAAGGCAGGGCGGTTCATGTATTGCTTTCTCCCGCCTACACCATCTTTGGGAACCCATTTTTCATCAATGCTCCAATTGCTGATGATGGTTGCATTTTTTACATCTTCATATTTTCCATCAACATAACTGAATTTGTCAATTGTTGCTGGAAGCAAATGGGCAGCAGCCGGGGCTTCAGAAGAAATATTTTCATAAGCACTGTTCAGGTAATTGATGAGTGACCTTGCATAGATTTCC
This sequence comes from Chitinophagaceae bacterium, assembly GCA_044345895.1. Taxonomy (GTDB): domain Bacteria; phylum Bacteroidota; class Bacteroidia; order Chitinophagales; family Chitinophagaceae; genus Pollutibacter. The sequence goes on along the minus strand of JBIJAE010000115.1, from coordinate 5,094 downwards.
TGTCCGAATTTGGAGGGATGTAAGTCTCTGAAATCTTCCTTCCAACTAAACTCCCCCGCCGCAATGCGTGCTGTAACTTCTTTTGACCAATTGACAGTGTTGGCGCCATAATGCGAAGCGACAAGCTCGTGGTTGATGATTTCATTGGGGATTTTTCCTGCAGTATAATCAGCGATTTTTTCCGGATCAACACAATGCATGACCACAATGTCTGCCAGCGGATTGCTGATCCTCATGTGGCGAACAATCCCCTCCATTCCACGCACCTGGGCTTGGTTGTTGAAGCCATTGGTCCGGTCGTTGACGGCAGCCTCTTCAAAAAAAAGATCAATCTTGCCTTTAGACAACACTTCAGACGCCAGGCGGAAAGCCCCAGGCGTACTGCCCGTAGATGCAATGCCCGCATCTATGAATTCAAATTTTGTATGAGGAAATCGCTCTATGAGGTATTGGGTCACTTTGTTGCGCCAACCAGGATTTTCGGTAATGGACCCTCCCATAAAAGCAACCCTGCCTGTTTTTTCTTTGGTGAATTGGATGAAACTATTTTTCAATCCTGTTCTTGCCACATGAAACTGGGCAGCATCGAGCATAGACTTTACGGGATAAGCATTGCTGCTGATAAAATCAGCAATGACAGCAGGACGTTCAATTTGAAAATGATGCCCCTCCAGGTTTTGAGGGCCACGTGTCATGGGCATCACCGTTGCTGTTCCGCCAGCCTTGATGTAATTGTTGATCAATGGAAAACTGTTTTCTGCATTGGGCACAATCTTGTCATTCAACCCTATAGAATGCAAGACCGGTACACCACAGGCTGCAAGGCCTTCAAGGTTGTCAATCGGATTGTCCTTGTAGGCAAGGGCCTGCTCTTCCGTGAATCCGTATTGTTTCAACAAGACTTGCCAATCAGACGGAGATCCTTTGCCAGTGCCTTTGCCACCAGGCCAACTCTTGAAATCAGCTACCGGTGCTTCGGCATAAATACAGGCCACTTTTAAAGGATTTCTTTTCGCCCAATTGTATACATAGAGCCCGCCACGGCTCACCCCTTCCAGGGCAACCCTTTCGGCAAAACCTTTACCGATCATGTAGGCATGAAAGGCATTCCAAATTTGCATGGCCGCTGGCGCGCCAAACATGTCATTGGTGTTGACATAGGCTACATGAAAGCCACGAGACAACAGGATGGAATCCGCATCGGTATGCCATTCAGGAAAATGTGCCCGCCAAACCCAGGGCTTGCCTTCAAGCGGTTTGACGGGTTTTACTATCCATGCATTCCGGCCATTGAAAGTAAAATGATTTCTTTCAAATCCATGCCATTTGTCGGTTTTGTCTTCCCGGTTTTCAAATCCAATGGCCATTGAAATCAATGGCAGCAAGAGTATGAATGCAATGCAGATCCTTTTCATGGTATTCAATTTAGCATTGAAAAACCAGCAGGCAAAATAAATGATCAGATAAAAAGGCTCAGGATCAGGTAATAGACCGACGGACAAAGCAAACAGGCCAGCCCCGTATAGAAGGTGGCCGTGAGTGCTCCATAAGGAACCAGCTTGGGATCAGTAGCCGCCAGGCCTGCAGCTACCCCACTGGTGGTACCAATCAATCCGCCATAGATCATGGCCGTATGTGGATTGTTCAACCCAATGCGTTTGGCAATCAGCGGAGTCAGTATCGTTACAACTACTGTCTTGATCACACCAATGGCAATGCTGATGGCAATGACGTCTGAGCTGGCACCCAGTGCAGCACCTGTAACAGGACCAACAATAAACGTGCAGGCACCTGCACCAATGGTGGCAACACTTTTGATATCCGTATACCCCATGAAATAGCCCATGGATCCACCAATAAAAAAAGCAACAACAGTGCCGATGAAAAGAGAAAGAACGCCCACCCAACCTGATTTTTTGATCTCTGAAAGGCTTGCCCCCATGGCGGTTGATACAATGGAAAAATCCCTCATCATGGATCCTCCCAAAAAAGCCATGCCGGCAAACAAGGAATTGTCGGCCATCCCTTTCTTCCCCCCGAAATAAGCCAATACCAAACCAAGCGTAATGGCCACTGCAGCACCGGGAATTTTGTTGCGCAAGAGTTTTTGGGAAATGAAAACAGAGACCAGCATGATCAGGCCTACTACCAAAAAGGCAACGATCAACTCATTTTTAGCAAACAGTTTGGGTATAAAGTCCATGATGATGATTAAAGAGATGAATCAGTTTTTTTTTGAAACCTCGACAGCAGGGGGATCAATGAAAAGCAAAGCAGGGTGGCAAATACACCGACTACCAAGGCCACCCATCCTCCACTCAGTGCCGCTTTTACATTTTGTGTAGACGACATGGCAATAACAACAGGGATGTACATGCCGCTCCAGAAATGAATGCCTGATTCCGATTCTGCATCCAGCCATTTTTTCTTTTTGATCCAGTCTCCCAATACAATCAGCAAGAGCATCCCGAAACCTACTCCACCGATGTTGCCATCAAAATGAAAAAAGATTCCCAATGCCTCACCAATGAGCTGACCTGCGATGAAGCAGGCTGATAGAACGGCTACGCCATAAATTTTCATCCTGAAGATTTTGGAAATGATTGTCTACTACAAGTTTAGTGATTTTTGATGGGTTGATGGATTAATCATAAAGCGTGGAACAATGTTTTGACTTCATTTTTCACCACTTTCCCCATGGCATTTCTGGGCAGTTCCTTGACCAACAGGTATTTACGCGGTGTCTTATAAGTAGGCATCTGTGTGCGCATCCATTGGTTCAACTGATGCTGTTGAAGCCCTTCCTTTGCCACCACGGCAGCCACCACCAATTCACCCCATTCCTCATCTGCAATGCCAACCACGGCACAATCATCCACCAAGGCATGGGTTCTCAAGACCTCTTCAATTTCAAGCGCAGACAGTTTATATCCGCCAGACTTGATGATGTCAACAGAACTTCTTCCCAAGATGCGATAATATCCTTCCTCCACCACAGCCACATCACCTGTTTTGAACCACCCATCTGGCGTAAATTCTTTTGCAGTGGCCTCTGGTTTGTTCCAGTATTCCTTGAACACATTCTCGCCCTTGATTTGTATCTCTCCGGCCTCTCCGTTGATAACCGGTTCCATGTTTTCGTCAACCAACCTTACCGAAACACCTGGTAACGGCATACCAATGGACCCGGGCTTTCTGAGACCAGTATATGGATTACTGATGCCCATGCCAATCTCTGTCATGCCATATCTTTCAAGCAATACATGACCGCTTACCTGTTCCCATTTCTCCATCACCGAAACGGGCAATGCGGCTGATCCGCATACCATCAGCCTGAATTTTTTCATGGCATTTTTCAACTGCTGCCGGTCCGTCACATGAAGCATTTCAAAGGCCGCAATGAGCTTGAAATAGATGGTGGGAACGGCCATGAAAACATTGATATCTCCTTTCAGGAATCGCGAAAAAATATCATCAACAGAAAATGAAGTAACAAATTCGACAGTGCCTCCAATCGAGAGTGTTGCAGATACCACATTGATGATGCCATGGACATGATGAAGTGGCAATACACAGAGGGCATGATCGCTAGGGGCATATTGCCAGGCGCTTGTAATGGCGTTGATTTGCGCTGCAATGTTGGCATGGGTAGTAACAACACCTTTGGGTTTATTGGTTGTGCCACTGGTATAAAGAATCATTGCATTGCGCTGGGGATCAATGTTGGGAATTACCGCAATCGCTGTTTCCGAAACCCTGTCCACGACAATGAGCCTGATCGAATGCTCCTGGGCATACCCAGCCAAAAGATCATGGTACTGGGGAGATATAACCAGTATAGTTGCGCCTGTATCTTCCAGCACGTATTGCAGCGCAGGCAACGGATGGGTGATACAGAGCGGAGCAGCTACAGCGCCAGCCTGCCAGATGCCCCACTGCACTTTCACGTAATCAAAGCCGGGATCAACCATGAAGGCTACCCTTGCGCCATCAAGGTCGTTGCTGCCATCAAGGAGATGTGTGGCAAACTGCTGCGATGCTTGCAGAAGGGTCTTGTAAGAAAAAGATTCTCCTGAGGCAATGATCGCAATCTTTTCAGGTTGATTCATTGCTGCTTCAGTGATTGCCTGCATAACATTATTTTTTGAGCGTGCCGGGATTGAGGTTCCTTAAACCATGGGCATTGCGGTTGAGTTCAATCATCTTTTCAGCAAGGGGTAAATATATCTCATAACGGTTGTTCACCAACCCTTTATTGGAATCATTGTTGGAAGGGTCTGCCTTGGGATCAGTAGGATCATTGTCCTGGTACCTGAACCAATGCCAGCCCACACAGTTGGAAGCAGCAAGCAAGGATAGACAAAAATTCTGATAGAAAATTCCCCGTTCCTGTTGGGTTTTCACCAACCATCCTGCACCGGTAATATTGGGCAATCCTGAGTCCTCGGCCTTGGTATAAAATTCAGTAATCATGAACGGTTTGTTCAGGGAATTCCACGCGTTGAATTCTGCTGGCGTCGGGGTCCAATTGCCATAATAATTGATGGAAATGACATCACAATACTGCTCGCAAGCCTTCAGCAGATAAGGATTGTTTTTTGCGCTGGAATGCAGTCTGCTGCCCATGTACAGGTGATTGGGGTCTGATTGTTTGATGGCTGCGGAAACAATTCTGTAATAAACAGAAGCCACATACCCTGAGAAGTTTTCCTGCTGGTCTTTGGTAAGTTTTGCGGTATCAAGGGATTTTGTTTTAACCCAGTTGACAGCCAGATGATATGCAGCGCTTCCGGGATCATTGAGTGAAATGAATTCTTTGATCAGGTTGTTTTGAAAAGGAAGTTCATTGTCTGAAAAATGCCCCGCGAGCCAGGGATCAGTGGCTGAATATTTATTTGCTTCACATTTTGCACGGCAATAGTTTTCAAACCCGGGATCAAACAGGAAAGCCATGGTTGGCCATTCTTTTTTTGAAGGATCATTTTTTTTCTGTTGCTGCACGAAACCTGACAGCAAACTGAGTTGCGTTGTATAAACAATACCCTCTTTGGCATTGGATTGATTGTACATCCTGATGGCAGCAGTATCGCTCCA
>JBIJAE010000114.1:0-5531 GCA_044345895.1 Chitinophagaceae bacterium | reverse complement strand
GATGGCTGCTGTTCGCATCTGAAGCACACCAAGCCTGAGGTCATCACCAATCTTGCCACTCAATCTCATGCCTGCGTCTATCCTGTTTTGAATATTTTGTCCGGTGGATGGATCTCTGGTAACACCGATGCGCCTTGAAAAAAATGGTCTTATGCCATCTACACCAAAATTGGCAAACAGGTCTCCATTTTCAAGGAAGAACTGTCTTTTTTCTGGAAAGAGAATTTCAAACCGATCCAGGTTGGTAACCTGGTTGTCAACTTCAACCTGTGAAAAATCCGGATTGAAAGTCAGGTCAAGGTTCAGGGAAGAACCAATGCCTACTTTTGCATCACCACCATAATTCAACCTTGAACGGGTATTGAATTTGTTGCTCCCTGTATTGACAGGTTCCCTGAAAACGCCGGGTGATAAATAGGGGATCAATGAAATGTTCTGTCCTTTTTTGGTGATCGGTGTTTCAAATTCCAAAGGCTTTGAAAAGGCCAATGATATCATGGCATATTGGTTGGGAATCCTTGCCCATCCTGCACGTTCTGCGTTGTGGCTGTCAATGCGGTAAAAATTCACCAGCCATTTTTTGGCACCACTCCTGAACCGTAGTGTATTCAAAGGAATGGCCATTTCCATGGTCCAGTGATCGTCAAACATTTTCGCTTCACTGAACCATTTGTTGTCCCAGGACAAACTGAGGTCTTCGCTGATCACGCCGCCATTGACGACCAATCCTTCCCTTTGTACACCGTAGGGGTTGATCCCGAAAGAAAATGAATTCATCCTGTCCATGAATGGATCGATGCTGATGACAATGGCATCATTGGCCTCTCCCCTGAAATCGCGTTTCAGCGAAGGCGTCACGTAGGATTGTTTCTTGACCGAGTTGTACAGTTTGGCTGCTACATAAAGGAATTTTTCGTCATAAGAAACCATTACCTGTGTCTTGGCAGAAGCCATCATGCTGTCGATTGGAAAATTTTGAATGAAGTTGGTTGCCTTTTGTGCTTTTCCCCAGGTGTCTTCTGTGAGCAATCCATCAATTTTTATAGGCTCCAAAGACTTTCTGGCAAAATAACCTGTGTCTAACAATGGTTGCATGGAACTCAGGGATTGTCCTTGCAGGCAACTGACTGTTGTAACAAAAAATAAAAATGTCAGCAGTGTTGGTTTCATGAAGAGTCCAAAGGTAGGAATAGCATTTGTTCGATTCAAGGGGGTCTCACATATATATAGGAAAACGTTTTCGATGATGTTTTTAAATACCACTAAAATTGGCCTAACTTTCAAACAAACAAGCCATCAGCATCATGCGTTCAGTTGCAAAGCATCTTATTATCTTGCTCCATGTCTCTCTTTTTTCCCTGCAGCTTATTGGGCAAGCTGTAGCCCCTTCAATTACAATGGAATCAGCGGCTGTAAAGGTTTTGATGCCTTATGTTCAAAAAGAAGTACAATGGGCCATGAAGCAGCAACCTGTAACTGTAGCTGCATCTACATCAATCCGGAGCAGTGGTGGCAAACATGATTTTTTTTCTGAAGGGGATTATTGGTGGCCCAATCCTGTGAGTGCAGACAGCCCCTACCTGCAGAAGGATGGCATGACCAATCCTGATAACTTTACTGATCACAGAAAGGCCATGGTCCGCTATAGCCGGGTCATGGGTGCACTTGCATCAGCCTATCTGACGAGCAAAAATGAACGGTATGCAGCCCAGGCGTTCAAGCATGCTAGGGCTTGGTTCATTGATACGGCAACACTGATGAATCCGCATCTGCTCTATGCACAGGCCATCAAGGGGAGATTTACTGGAAGAGGAATTGGCATCATTGACATGATCCAGATGATTGAGGTTGCCCAGTCTTTGATGGTGCTTGAAAAAAGCAAGTCAGCCAAGCCTGCAGAATTTATTCAATTTCGCGGATGGTTTGAAAGATACCTCTACTGGGTTACCCATCACAAATACGGTATGGATGAGATGAATGCCCTGAACAACCATGGCACTTGCTGGACCCTGCAGGTGGCCGCGTTTGCAAGGTTTACCCAAAATGATTCCTTGCTGGATGTTTGCAGACAGCGCTACAAGGCAATACACTTGCCTGGCCAGATGGCCATTGACGGAAGCTTTCCAAAAGAGTTGGCCAGAACAAAACCATATGGATATTCCCTGTTCAATCTTGATGCCATGGCCATGCTCTGTCAAATGCTTTCGGACAAACAAAACAATGTTTGGGACTTTACCCTGGAAGACAAACGATCAATACAAAAGGGTATTTCATTCCTGTATCCTTTCGTAGTTGACAAGAATAAATGGACCTTCAAACAGGATGTCATGTACTGGGAGCAATGGCCGGTGGCGCATCCTTTTTTGATTTTTGGTGCTATTGCACTGAAGGATCAAGCCTTGTTCAATACCTGGAAATCACTGGATCATGCTCCCACCGAAGAGGAGGTGATCAGGAACCTGCCCATCAGGAATCCGTTGATCTGGTTCAATAAAGCCAAACAATAGCCTAACTTTTCGCTCTGTGACTTAAGTCATGTTTGGTCTTGATTTTGCTCGATAATTTTGAACCAAAGCATATCGGTATGATAAAAGCAAAATCGCTCCTTCAATCCAATTTTCTCTACCTCATCGGTATCATCATTGGTGGCATTTCAGGATTTCTCTACTGGAAATATGTAGGCTGCCTGACCGGCACTTGTAAGATCACCTCCAGCCCCATCAACAGCACAGCCTATTTTGCCCTGATGGGTGGCCTTCTTTTCGGTTCATTCAAAAAACAAAAACAAGATGTCAAATAATTCAACTTTTGGAGAGATCATCGGCGGCACAAAACCTGTGTTGGTGGATTTTTTTGCAGAATGGTGTGGCCCCTGTAAAATGATGGCACCTATCCTGAAGGAGCTCAAAGACACCGTTGGTACCCATGCAACCATCCTGAAAATCGATGTTGATAAAAACCCATCCATTGCACAACACTTTCAGGTTCAGGGTGTTCCAACCCTGATCATCTTTCAGCATGGCCTTGTTAAGTGGCGCCAGTCAGGGGTTGTTCCAGCCCGGCAATTGAAGGCCGAGCTCGAAAAATTAATGATGACCTGATGGATTATGGGGTGAGGGTTTTCAAAATCCCTCTATATTCGCATAAATCCCCTTTTCATGCGTTTTTTACTATCCTCCTTTTCTGTCCTTTTTGCCACAGTGATATTTTTTGTTGATGCCTTGCATGCGCAAGTATCCCTCACTGCAACACCATATACGCAAAACTTCAATACACTGGCAAAAACAGGAACCGCATCAACCCTTCCTGCCGGATGGCTCTTGCTGGAAACCGGTACAAATGCCAATGCAACCTATACTGCAGGAACGGGTTCCTCTAATTCTGGAGATACCTATAGCTTTGGCCTTGATGCAGCTGATGACAGGGCCTTGGGAACGGTTCAATCGGGAAGCTTGATTTCTTCCATTGGCGTTGCATTTACCAATACAACCGGAGGCTCCATTACATCACTCAAAATCAGTTATGTTGGAGAACAATGGAGGTTAGGAGCCACTGCCAGGCCAGACAGGCTGGATTTCCAGTACAGCACAGATGCCACCAGTTTGGCAACCGGCACCTGGACCAATGCTGACCAGCTGGACTTCACAGGCCCCATTACAGCAGGAACTGCAGGTGCCCTTGACGGCACCCTTGCTGCCAATGCAACAGCCACCAATTTCACCCTCACAGGCCTTAACATAAGTAACGGTGCCAGTTTTTATCTCAGGTGGACTGATTTCAATGCAACAGGGGCTGATGACGGGCTTGGCATTGATGATTTTTCGATAGAGGCCATCAGTGCCGGCGCAGACAATACAGCACCAACCGTATCTTCCCTGAGCCCTGCCAACAATGCCACCGGGATCAATACGAGTACAAGCCTTGTGCTCAATTTTTCTGAACCCATCGCAAAAGGAACTGGCATTGTCGCGCTGAAAAAATTTTCCGACAACAGCCTTGTGAGCAGTTTTGATGTATCTACAGGAGCTGTTGCTGTTTCTGGTACTGCTGCAACCATTGCAGTAACAGGTCTTGTCCTTTCAACAAAATACTATGTTGAAGTACCTAACGGGGCTTTCAATGATATAGCAGGCAATAAATTTGCAGGATTTTCAGGCAATGCCACATGGAGCTTTACCACCTCTGTGGCTCCGGAATTTTCTTTTGATTTCAACAATTGTGCTGCCGGACTTCCCTCAGGCTGGACACAAAACAGTGTAAAGGGCGATAGCGTTTGGGCCTGCAGTATTTTCGGCAATGCCAATACCAGAGGTGTTCAGATCAATGGTTTTGTTTCAGGAACCGGTGCAGTAGACAATGAAGATTGGCTGATCTCTCCATCGCTTGATCTTAGTCTTTTTCAGTTTCCCATTCTCTCCTTCAGCGAAAGGACAAAATTTGCCGGGCCCCAGATCCAGGTACTGGTGGCCAGCAACCAGGCCTCAAGGCCTGCTCCGGGAGCAGCTGCATGGACACCTGTAGATGCAATGCTTCCTTTGCCCAACAGCGACAAGTGGACAATTGTAACTGACATCAATCTCGCTGCCTTCAAGTCAGGGTCAACCTATATTGCATTCAAATACCTTTCTTCTCCATCATTGGGTGCTGCAAGGGTAAGCCTGGACGATGTCTTGGTTGTCAATAAAGCAGCAGCCCCTGTTGCAAAAGTATTTCTTGAAGCACCAACCCTGAGCCAGTTTGACAACAGCGTTGCTGGTACCCCAACAGGCTCCAAATCCATTCGTTTCCAGGTGTTGAATGCCAGTACAGACCTGACCATTACAGCACCATCCCTTTTTCAAATTTCCAGGGACAATCTTTCATTTGCCTCCAGTCTCACCTTCACCGCAGCACAATTGGCAGGGGGAACAAAGACCATCCATGTCAGGTATGTTCCTGTTGCAGACAAAACCACTGCAATTGGAAGAATTGGCTTCAGCGCCGCTGGATCAACCACCGTTAATTATGATGTTTCCGGAAATACCTATCCGCGCAACGCAACGCTTGATGTGGTCAACTGGAATATCCTCTGGTTTGGCAGCACTGCAGCCGGACAGGGCCCAACCAATGATGACCTTGCCCAGGCCAACATCAAACGCGTCATGGACAGCCTGGATGCTGATATCTATGCATTTTCAGAAGTGGTAGACATCAACCGTTTCAAAACATTGATTGAATCATCTACCGGTTACGGCTTTATTGTGTCTGATTACTGTTCCAATGCAGCCAATACTTCCAGCGGAAGCTATGCAACTGGTCAAAAAATCGCCTTTGCCTACAGGAAGTCCGTCATCACCAATCCAACAGCAAGAGGGCTCCTTAAATCCAGCACTGCTGCCAATTCCAACTGGGCCAGTGGACGCGTTCCCTTCTTGTTGCAGGCAGATGTTGTGAACGGAACGGCTACCAAGAAAATGAACTTTATCCTTGTACATGGAAAGTCTGGCAGCACAGCATCCGATCACCTGAGAAGAAAAGACGGTGCCAGGGAG
>JBIJAE010000113.1:0-5551 GCA_044345895.1 Chitinophagaceae bacterium | reverse complement strand
TCTGTACAAATGAGAGAAATAACTGTTGCATGAATTAGCCAGCGCCACCCTTAAATTCCCTGCATGTCCTGGTGTATTGTGCGTGCACCCGATGGGTCTCCTGCAGCCATGGTATGCGCCACTGCAACCAAGACCAAATTCCGGGGTAATGACGCCTTCATCCAATGCTATCAAGGCGCCTGTGGGCTTGATGGTTGATCCTGGAGGGTACTGCCCTTTTATGGCCCTGTTGAAAAGCGGCCTTGCCGTATCCCTCAGCATCCAGGAAAAATTATTCCTGCGCTGGTTTCCAGTCAACAGATTGGGATCATAGGTTGGGCCACTTGCCATGGCAATGATGCCGCCAGACCTTGGATCGATGGCTACAATTGCACCCAGTTTGTTTTTGAGCATGCGCTCAGCCATTACCTGCACATCAATATCGATTGATGTCCTCAAATTTCTGCCGGCGATGGCAACAGAATCGTACAATCCATTTTCATAAGACCCCACAATCCTGTTCTTGTTGTCCTTGATCTGGTACCTCACACCCCTTTGTCCCATCAAAATGGGTTCATAGAAACGCTCAAGACCACTGAGACCCATGTAGTCTCCCATTTGGTAATAGTAATTCGTTTTCTTTAGAATACTGGAGTCCACTTCTCCTACATATCCAAGAATATGTGCTGCCGCCTTGAAGGGGTAAGACCTGATCGGTCTTTCCTGCAGAAAGAATCCTGGTTCAAAGCGAAAGATGTTCTCCTGTAACTGAACAAATGCCTCCACAGAAAGAGATGATTCAAAAATGGAAGGTCGATAACGCCCGTTTTTAATGATGGCCCCAATGATGCGTTCCCTAAACGTTTCAATATCAATTTTGAGGATATTGCAGATGCCAATGGTGTCGAGCCCCTTCAATTGGGTTGGCATCACCATCAGGTCATAGGTCTGTGTATTTTCAAGAATCGATCTCCCCTTCCTGTCAAAAATGATTCCCCGATCAGGATAGACTACTTTTTTACTTACCGCATTGTCAAGTGCCAGCAAATCATATTTTGTTGAGGCCAGCTGGAGAAACAACAAACGGATGCCCAGGATGATGAAAGCAACCAGGAAAATTAGCTTGATAACATTTTGTCTTGACTGGTTGAATGCGGGCATAATTGAATTGGAATTAACAGCAAAATTAGCGGTTTGTACGTTTAGCGGAGCTTTGATTTTCTGTTGAGAAAAAGATCTGTAATCATGATGAGCAGGAGACTTACAAGAGAGGTAGCAATAAGCTTTCCGATAAAATAAAAGAAACTACCAAACTGCATCCATTCAAGTAGGATGAGATAGAAATGATGCAGGAGAGTTAGGATGATCAGATAGGTAAAATAAGGCATCGAGCCCATGGTCTTTTTTGAAGGCTCCTCATTTCCCCAATCGGTGGCTTCCTTGGGAAGCAAGAGATTGATGAGAAATGGCCTGACATAAGCAATCAAAACGCAGGCTGCAGCATGCAGGCCAGGGGTCTTAAAAAACATATCCGCAACCATCCCCACCGTGAAACCGACAAAAAGCAAGGCTGTTCTACCCATTTTGAATGGCAACCAAAGGAGGAATACAAAATAGAAATAAGGGACAATAAACTGGTGCAATGGAGGAATCTTGCTCAGTACAAAAATTTGCACGAACATGAACAAGACGAACCTGATGATATTTTTTAAGAATAAGCTCATTCTTTTATGACTGTGCTTTTCAATTGATCCATTTCTTCCTGGAGCAGGTTTTTAACAATGTATGCATGTTGAACGCTATAAAAATCAACTGCTGTCCGGATTTTCAGCTTGTAGGTATTGGTCTCCTGGTCCTGATCAATCTTCTCAACATAACCAATGGGAAGTCCTGGAGGAAATTTATCTGAGTAAGGACTGCTGACAACCGTATCCCCTTTTTTTACAACAATTGTTTTGGGAATCTTGGAAAGCACTAAAAAACGGGGATCTTTTCCATCCCAGCTAACCTCCCCCAATCCACTGCCTTTTTTCAGGACTGCAATTACTTTAGCCTGGCGGTGAAGCAGGCTCATGACAATAGACATGTTTTTGCTTACACTGATAACGGTTCCTATCAAACCATCTGTACCAACAACTGCCATGTTGGGCACTATTCCCTGGGCTGCCCCTCTGTGCAAAACAATGTTGTTCTGCTGCAGGAACACTGAATTGGAAATAATCTTGGCATCAAAATACTGGTACTGGCGATATGTTTTCAGAGAATCTACTGATACAGTGTCTGAAACGAGTTGGAAAGAAGAGTCAGGAATGACAGAACCTGAGGGCAGGTAGGAAAGCAAGGCTGCATTTTGCTTGCGCAGTGCCTGATTTTGTTCCCTCAGGGTAAAGAATGACTCCACCTTGTTTACCTTTTTGTTCAACCCTCCGGCAACTTCATTGGAAAACATGCCATAGGCAGTTTGGTGAAACCGGTTGTAACTGAACAGCATTGAAAGAGCCAATCCTTGGAGGACAAGGAAGAAAATGAAGACGGAATAGCGCTTGAGAAATAAAAAGACGTTACGCATGGAGAACTTGCTCCTAAGGGTTTTTTATTCCAATCCTTAACGCATGATGAAAGGAAAGTTATGGTAATTTTTCAAAGCCAGTCCGGTTCCCCGCACAACGCTTTTCAGTGGATCTTCGGCAATATGAACAGGAAGCTTGATCTTTTGGGCAAGACGCTTGTCCAGGCCTCTCAACAAGGCACCTCCACCAGTGAGATAAAGCCCACGCTTGTAGATATCAGAAGCCAACTCAGGAGGTGTTGTCTCCAAAGCCTTGAGGATGGCCTCTTCAATCTTGAAAATTGATTTGTCTAGGGCCTCTGCAATTTCCTGGTAACTCACCATGATCTGTTTGGGAATGCCTGTAACCAAGTCCCTTCCATTCACCGGAATATCATCGGGAGGAGAATCAAGGTCTTTCATGGCGGCACCAATATGGATTTTGATCTGCTCTGCTGTCCTTTCCCCGATCAACAAACTATGGTATCTCCTCAGGGCTTCCATGATATCTGCGGTGAACTCATCGCCAGCAATCCTGATGGACTGGTCACAAACAATGCCTGCCAATGCAATAACCGTGATACCGGTGGTTCCACCGCCAATGTCAATGATCATGTTGCCAATGGGCTCTGTCACATCAATTCCTATACCCAGTGCTGCAGCCATGGGTTCATGTATGAGGTATACTTCTTTTGCGCCGGCCTGTTCAGCACTATCGCGAACAGCCCTCTTCTCCACTTCCGTAATACTGGATGGGATACAAATCATCATTTTCCAGCTTGGCGGAAAAAGGGGTTTCTTGGGATAAATCAATTTGATCATCTCGCGGATCATCAATTCTGCGGCATTGAAATCCGCTATCACGCCATCTCTCAAGGGCCTCACGGTCCGAATGCTTTCATGGGTCTTTTCATGCATCAACAAGGCTTTTTTGCCCACTGCAAGCAAATGCTTGGGATTGTTCCTGTCCAGCGCAACAATCGATGGCTCATTCACAACAATTTCGTCATTGTGAATGATCAGTGTATTGGCTGTGCCGAGGTCAATGGCAATGTCCTGTGTAAACCATGTAAAAAGTCCCATTCTTGCTGTATTTTAAGCGCTTTACAAAGTTCAAATAAATAACCCAATAAACAATCATGAATTTTACTGAAAATATATTTCGATGCGATTCAATGATCATAAAAATCAATTCCGAAATTCAAAGCCAATGTCTTTCCGAAAACTCATCATTTCATAGCCAATTGACTTGATGGCAACAAGTGACTTTTCAACTGCTTCGTTGATATTGCTTCCATAAGAAGTAACGGCTGCAACCCTTCCACCATTGGTGCGTAAATCACCCTCAACCCCTGTTATTCCTGCATAAAACACGATTGTGTCTGGTGTGACGGGTGCATCAAGACCTTGGATTTGTTTGCCCTTTTCAAAGTCTCCTGGATAGCCTCCGCTCACCAAAACCACGGTGGAAGCGGCCCTTGGGTCAATCTCCACTTCAATTTTATCCAGCTTGCCCTCCTCCATGGCGGTAAAAAGTTCTACAACATCAGACTTTAGCCTGGGCATGACCACTTCAGTTTCCGGATCTCCCATCCTGCAATTGTATTCGATTACATAGGGTTCTCCATCAACATTGATCAAGCCAAAAAACACAAATCCATGGTAAACCAGCCCCTCTTTCTCAAGGCCGGCTATTGTAGGCTTGACAACCTTTTCAATCACCTTTTCCATAAAACTGCCTTGGGCAAACGGAACCGGGCTGACAGCTCCCATCCCACCTGTATTGGGCCCTGTATCCCCTTCTCCAATTCGCTTGTAGTCTTTTGCCTCGGGCAACAAGACATACTGACGGCCATTGGTAAGGGCAAAAACACTCATTTCAACACCCGCAAGGAATTGCTCCACCACCACCCGCTCACTGGCTGCACCAAAGCGAGCCGAAACAATCATTTCCTCAAAATTGGACAATGCCTCTTCATGGGTCTGGGCAATGACAACCCCTTTCCCGGCTGCCAATCCATCCGCTTTCAACACAATGGGCAACGGATGGGCCTTGAGATAGGCCAAACCCTCTTGGTAATTCTCTTTAGTAAACTCCCTGTAAGCCGCCGTGGGTATACCCTGGCGATCCATAAATGCCTTGGCAAAAGCCTTGCTTCCTTCGAGTCTTGCCGCTGCTGCTGAAGGCCCTACAACAATGAGACCGGGCAAGGCCGGATCTGCCTTGAGGAAATCATAAATCCCATTCACCAGCGGGTCTTCAGGACCAACGACCACCATCCCAATATTTTGCCGCTTGCAGAATCCGGCAATGGCTTCAAAATCACCAGTGGCCATCGCTATATTCTCACCAAAGCCCGCCGTTCCGGGGTTTCCAGGGGCAATAAAAAGTTGGCTGCAGTGCACACTTTGTTTGATCTTCCAGGCAAGGGCATGTTCTCTTCCACCGGAACCCAAGAGCAATATATTCATGGTTTATTTTTATTGTATACTGAAAAGCGTAGCGAAGATACAAATTGCTTATTTTAGACAAATCAACAAATAAAGACAAATGTCAACCAACCAAAACACATCGCATCCCAAAGGCCTTTATATTCTTTTTTCCACAGAAATGTGGGAACGATTCAACTACTATGGCATGAGGGCCATCCTCGTACTGTTCATGACCAAGGCCTTGTTGCTTGACAAGACCATTGCGTCTCAGCTTTACGGAAGCTACACCAGCCTTATTTACCTGACTCCGCTGATTGGAGGCTTTATGGCAGACCGCTATTGGGGAAACAAAAGGTCCATCATTGCGGGGGGACTCACGATGGCTTTGGGCGAATTCATCCTGTTTTTCTGTGCATCCGTTTATGACACCAATACCTCCTTGTCTACCTTCTTGTTTTTCAGTGGACTCGGGTTCATGATCGCAGGCAATGGTTTTTTCAAGCCCAACATCTCTTCGCTGGTTGGCCAACTCTATACTCCTGGTGACCGCAGGATTGATCCGGCCTACACCATTTTTTACATGGGCATCAA
>JBIJAE010000008.1:0-20055 GCA_044345895.1 Chitinophagaceae bacterium | reverse complement strand
GTGATCGGACAGCACAAGATGCCCGTGTTTGTTGCGCACAAGTAGTCGCCAAAACCGCTACCTTTGCCACTCTTAAATCAAGCATATGGCAAAAGGTCCTGTTTCAGCGTTCATTCAACACCACTACCGTCATTTCAATGCAGCTGCGCTTGTTGATGCAGCCAAAGGCTACGAACAACACCTGCTCGAAGGGGGTAAAATGATGGTCACCCTTGCAGGGGCCATGAGTACAGCAGAACTCGGTGTTTCCTTGGCTGAAATGATCAGGCAGGGCAAGGTTGACATCATTTCCTGTACAGGAGCCAACCTAGAGGAGGACATCATGAACCTTGTGGCGCACAGCCATTACAAGCGTGTTCCCAATTACCGCGACCTGACTCCTCAACAGGAGTGGGAACTTCTGGAGCAGGGATTGAACAGGGTAACCGATACCTGCATTCCTGAAGAGGAAGCATTCAGAAGGATTCAACACCATATCGTGAAGCTTTGGAAAGATGCTGACGCGAAGGGTGAAAGATATTTTCCGCACGAGTTCATGTATGAGTTGCTGAACAGCGGTGTGATGAAGGCTGATTATGAAATCGATACCAAGGACAGCTGGATGATTGCTGCTGCTGAGCGCAACCTCCCCATCATTGTTGGTGGCTGGGAAGACAGCACCATGGGAAACATCTTCGCTTCGTATATCATCAAGAATGAAATGAAGGCTACCACCATGAAAAGTGGTATCGAATACATGGTCTGGCTGGCCGATTGGTACCGCCAGAACAGCGGAGGAAAGGGCGTAGGTTTTTTCCAGATTGGCGGCGGTATTGCAGGCGATTTTCCGATCTGCGTTGTTCCAATGATGTACCAGGACCTGGAATGGCATGATGTTCCTTTCTGGAGCTATTTCTGCCAGATCAGTGACTCCACCACTTCTTACGGATCATACTCTGGTGCAGTACCCAATGAGAAAATCACCTGGGGCAAACTCGACATCAATACCCCGAAATACATTGTAGAGAGTGATGCAACCATCGTTGCACCGCTTATTTTTGCCTACATCCTTGGATGGTAAATGGAAGAGGAAGTCAAACAATCGGTGCTCACCTTTTACTGCGACCGCATCCAACAGAATGGATGGGAAGAGATTATATTGCGCGATGAGGCAACCGGATTCAAGGCAACCATCATTCCTTCTGCCGGCGCCATCCTCAACAAACTGGAAGTTCCCCACAACGGCAAAATCATCAACATCATTGATGGATTCAAGGATGCTGATGATTGGAAAGCCAACTTCACCCCTGCATTTTCCGGCGCAAAACTTTCCCCTTTTGTTTGCCGGCTCAACAACTCCACATACACATGGGAAGGGCAACAATATACCACGGGCAAATTCTTCATGAATGGACATGCGATCCACGGATTGCTCTATGATGTTCAGCATGAGATTGCCATTGCAGAAGCTTCGGCTTTCATGTGCGAATGCAAATTTCTTTACCGCTACAAAGGTACCGACCCAGGATATCCTTTTGCTTTTGACATGAACATCCGCTACCGGCTGGAAGGCGGTTGCAGGCTCACCATCATCACGACGGTGCACAACAGAAGTGGAAAAACCATCCCCATGTCTGACGGATGGCATCCCTATTTCAAGCTCGGTGAAACCATCGATACGGCAAGCCTTCAAATCAACGCAAGAAAACAGGTTGAGTTCAATGAAACGCTGGTCCCCACAGGAAAATTGATCAGGAATAAAAAATGGTTCAAGGGAGCCCCGCTCAAAGACGTATCCCTCGACAATTCGTTTGTGCTCGACATGGAAGAACCCATGCCGCATTGCACCCTGTCTGACGAGCAACTCGGACTGGAACTTTATATTTATCCAGACCGCGCCTACCCTTACCTGCAGGTCTATACCCCAGACCACAGAAAAAGCATTGCGATTGAAAACCTCAGTTCCCCTCCCGATTCTTTCAACAACAAAATGGGATTGATTGAATTGGGGCCTGAAGATTCACAGGCCTTCCAGACCAGGTACCGCATTGCCAAGATGGAAAAAAAAGAAGTGAAAAAAGGATTCTGGGCAAAGCTGTTCAGCTAGGCTTCAATGCATAGACCTCGTCCCACCGCGTGGTATACCTTCCGCTCCGCATCTCCTGGCGCATCTTCCAGTTGCGGGTAAGCCCGGAAGAAACAAATTTCACCATGTCATCGCGCATGCTAAAATTGATGTTGTCCAGGGCCTGCATGAGGGCGCGGTTTTGCTGTTTGGTTTGCACAGCAAAAAGATCACCCTGCAATGCATCATCCGGAACAATACCACCCAGCATCACACCGGCCTTGGCATACTTGGCGCCCTTGCGGTAAAGGGATTCCACCAGCGGCAACGCAACCCTGATGAGTTCGGCAGTATCCGACGTCGGTTTCATCATGGTGAAATACCGGTGATGGTGCTGGGGATCATAAGCATATTGCCCGCCTTGATCTCCATTGGTTACCACAAAAACATCAATGGAAGATGCAGCACTGTATTGCCTCCGCAACTTCTCGGCAGCCCTTGAAACATAGGTGGCTACTGCCTCTTTCAATTCCTTTAATTCATAGACAGGCTTGCCAAACATGCGGGTCGTGGCAATCATTTTTTTCTTTTCAAGTGGGTCCTTCATTTGAATGCAAGACAACCCATTCAGCTCCCTGATCATGCGAACACCCACCACCCCACCAAGGTTTTTTCTGGCCCACTCTTCCGGCATATGCCTCAACTGCCAGGCAGTATTGATGCCATAAAGGTCTTTTAGTTTTCGGGCATACTTGCGGCCTATCCCCCAAAGATCAGCCACATCCGTGATCTCCAAGGCCTCCTGCACTTTATCCTCGGCATCCAATACCATCACACAATTGCTTTTTACTTTATCCTTTTTGGCAAGGCGATTGGCCACCTTGCTCAAAACCTTGGAAGGCGCAATGCCCACGGATACAGGGATCCCTGTCCACTGCACCACCACGTCCCTCAACCGCTCCGCAAAACCCTGCAAGGCATGGGTGGGGAGGTGGGACAGGTTGATGAAAGCCTCATCAACTGAGTAGACTTCCACGCAGGAGTAGGTCGAATGATCTGCCAGCAAGCGAAGCGTATCCATCACCCGCATGCTCATGTCGCCATACAAATGATAGTTGGATGAAAACACCGCAATGCCATGCTTGCGGATGAGCTCCCTGCTTTCAAACAAGGGCACACCCATAGCGATCCCTGCCTTTTTTGCCTCATCCGTTCTCGAAACAATACAGCCATCATTGTTGCTGAGCACAACAACGGGCTGGCGGTTCAAATGAGGCTTGAACAAACGCTCACAGGAGCAATAGAAGCTGTTGCAATCGACGATGGCGAACATGAGGTTGAGAGAGGTTGAGAGAGGTGAGGGAAGTTGAAGAGGTTTAAGGGGTTGAGGAGGTTGAAGTGTTGTTTTCTTCAACCACTTCAACAGGCCGAAGACCCCTTCAACCTCTTAAACCTGATGAATGACATAGGTGACTACTCCCCAAATGCTGAACTCCGCGTAAGGGTCAATGTCAATCGGTGCAAGGCGGTTGGTTTCCGGTACCAGCCGCATGGTATTGAACCCTTTTTCAAATCGCCTGATCAGCATGTCGCCGTTCAGCACAGCAATCACAACCTTACCGCTCACGGGTTTGATGCTGCGGTCCACAATCACCGTATCCCCGTCAAAGATTCCGGCACCCACCATGGCTTCTCCGCGAACGCGCATGAAAAAGGTAGCAGGCTTGTTTCGGATCAGCTGTTCATTGAGGTCAATCCCCCGTTCCGCATAGTCGTCTGCAGCAGCCCCAAACCCTGTGGCATTGGCCGTTTTGACCTGTTGCTGCGTATAGTCTTTGGAGCCGCTGTAGGCCGCTCCCTGATAAAGTTCGCCATCCATTTTAACTAATTTATTTAGCAATACTATGCTAATTTATTTAGTATTCAAAATGATGTTTATCACTGGCCAAAAAGCCTTATTTCCCCCGAAATCCTTCGAAAACTACCCTGCTTACGTAGCCTACGGGAGGGGCAATAAGCGTAAATACGTAATCTCAAAAATGGATTTGGCAAATACTTTCAAGGGCCAAAAATCCGCCGTAATCTTGTATAGTCAATGCGACGCTACCGTACGAAGCCAGCAAAGACATCCAATCCTAAAAAACCGAAAATCCAATCCAAACGAAAAACCGAAAACCAAATCCAATCCTAATCCAAATCCAAAAGAAAAACCAAATCCAATCCAAACGAAAAGCCAAAAACCAAATCCAATCTTATCCAAACGAAAAACCAATCCAAATCCAATCCTATCCAAAAAAAACCACAGGCATCCAACTCTATGAAACCGTAAATCATAACATTCTGCCTGAAAATATTGCCCTGCTTCTGCGGGGCATTTTTTTGAATTATTGCCATACGATAGGGATTAACCAATCAGCGATCATCTGTGAAAACAATGATTGTATTTGTCGTATTTTTAGGAAAGCCTGGCTGAACTGTTGAACGTCAATGGCATCAAGGCAGGCGCTCCATTTACTGATCAGCCACAAAACTAAAACCCTGTTCATGTCGCAACAACAACAAGAGATAAAATTCCTGGAAGGCCCAAGATCAAGATGGGTTGATTTTAAATTTGTCATTAAGGTCTGTCTTGAATTCATCAGGGGGTTCCGAGCATTGCATTTCACAGGACCCTGTGTTACCGTATTTGGATCTGCAAGGTTCAAAGAAGACAGCCAATACTATGACCTGACCAGAAGGTTTTCGGCAGAAGCCGCCAAACTGGGCTTCACCATCCTGACCGGCGGTGGACCAGGATTGATGGAAGCGGCCAACCGGGGCGCCAAAGATGTGGGAGGAAAATCTGTAGGCTGTAACATCCTGCTGCCCATGGAACAGGAACCCAATCCCTACCTCGACAAATGGGTCAACATCCGGTATTTCTTCGTGAGAAAAACATTGCTGATCAAATACTCCTACGCATTTGTGATCATGCCAGGCGGGTTTGGCACACTGGATGAACTCTTTGAAGCCATGACCCTGATCCAAACAAAAAAAATACAAGATTTCCCCGTCATCATTTTCTGCAAAGACTACCACAAGGAAATGCTTGAGTACATTGAAAAAATGAAGCATTTCAACACCATCTCCAAGGAGGACATGGAACTTTTTCTGGTAACCGACTCTATTGAAGAAGCCATCACCATGATCAAAACCTGTATCAATAAATACGGCTTGACCCATCTGGCCAAAAAACCAAGCTGGATACTGGGCGAAAAGAGATGATTTTTGTCATGTTTTTGGTGATCCCCCATCATAAAATATGGACTTACAATGTTTGATTTTTGCATCAAACATTAAAAAAAGCCATATGAACGGAAGAATCCTTGAACTTTTCATGAAAGAAAATGATGCTTGGGATGACATGATCACCAGACAAAAAAAAGAAATTCCCAACCTTGAAAGAATGATTTCATCCATCTTTGAAGGGAAAAAATTCCAGGATGAAGAAATTGCTTCAAATGT
Organism: Chitinophagaceae bacterium; assembly: GCA_044345895.1. Classification (GTDB taxonomy): domain Bacteria; phylum Bacteroidota; class Bacteroidia; order Chitinophagales; family Chitinophagaceae; genus Pollutibacter. Next base: position 14,507 of record JBIJAE010000008.1, on the reverse strand, counting down.
AAACCACCTGAAAAGTGAAATGCAAGCCCATGAAACATGCATGACGAACATCAAGGAAGAATTGGCCAAACAACAGGATTTCCTTGCAAGTGAAAGAAGGGGAAACTCATATCCGGTTCATACCCTGCTAAGCCAGAATGCCCTTCGTGAAAGGATCCGGAATGCAGAAAGACAGTTCCTGGACCTCAAATGCAACTACCTAAACTATCTTGCCAACACGTTATAAAATTAAAAATGCTCTGCTATTGCAGAACAGTCCAGGCGATGAAGACAAGATTCCGCTTGGAGATGTGCCTGCTTGCATTCACTGCGGTGAAACATGCAATGGCGATATAAATGATGCCGGTCATGTTTTCTGCTGTGAAGGGTGCAAGCAGGTATACCAGATCCTGAACCAGGCCGATGCCTGTGATCCTTCTATGCTGAAAACACTGGATGGTCTTCAGCCCAAAGGAAAATTCAGGTCAGACAAATGGGATTTTCTCGATGAGCCTGATATTGCCCGGCAGTTGATTTCCTTCAGCAATCCCCAACAGGTGCATATCCAGGTTTCCATTCCCAACATCCATTGCTCCAGTTGCATTTGGCTGATTGAACACCTGGGCCGGGTCAACAAGGGAGTATTGAGCGCTTCAGTGGATTTCGAGAAAAAAGAAGCATCGCTTGTATACGATCCATCGTTGATCAAACTCAGTGGCATAGCGGCTTTGCTCGATTATATCGGCTATCCACCCTCCTTCAGTCATGCAAATGCTACCAAAGGCAAACCATCCTCCAACAACAGACAAACAATATTGCGGATTGGAGTAGCAGGTTTCTGCTTTAGCAACATCATGATGCTCAGCTTCCCTGATTATCTTGCAACGGAAGGCATTGATGAAACCATGCTCAGTAGCACCTTCAGCCATATCAGTCTGCTGCTCTCGGTTCCGGTGCTCTTCTATGCAGCTGCCCCATTCTTCGTGCAGGCCTGGAAAGGACTGCGACAGCAATTCCTCAACATCGATGCTCCAATTGCACTGGCCATCCTCATCACCTTCGCAAGAAGCGTTTATGAAATCCTGGGCAATTCAGGCACTGGCTACCTCGACTCCATGAGTGGCATTGTTTTTTTCATGCTGCTGGGAAGATGGTTCCAGGAAAGAACACAACGGTCCATTTCATTTGACCGCGACTACAGGTCTTATTTTCCGATGGGTGCACTGGTGATCAACAATGGCAGAAGACAATACAAGTCCATCGAAAAAATTGTCAAAGGGGATTTGTTGTTGATCCGCAACAACGAATTGATTCCTGCAGATGCCATATTGCAACAAGGCAAAGCCAATATTGATTACAGCTTTGTAACGGGTGAGAAAGACCCTGTTTCCATACAACCAGGAGACATGATTTTTGCGGGTGGCAAACAAGTGGGAACGGCCATTGAAATTGAAGTGACAAAACCAATGGCAACCAGTCACCTCACCAGGCTATGGAACAACGATGCCTTTCACAATACCAAAAACAAGGAGGCTTCCTTTATTCATCCCTGGAGCAATTATTTTAGCATTGCCTTGTTTTCCATCGCCATCATTGCTGGGATCTACTGGCAGGCCACCAACCCTGTCAATACCTGGAAGGCCATCACCTCCATCCTCATTGTTGCCTGCCCCTGCTCCCTTCTGCTTTCTGCTACTTTCACTTTTGGAAACTTTATGCGCATCTTTGGTGCAAGAGGCTTCTTCCTGAAAAATGCCAATGTCATTGAAAGGATGGCAGAAGCCGATGTGGTGGTATTCGACAAGACGGGAACACTTACTGCACCAGGTTCTGATGCACCCGATAGGCCAACAATTCAATATGAAGGAAAACTGATCAGCTACATGGAAGCCAACATGATCAAAGCTGTCCTCATGCAATCCAATCATCCGTTGAGCAGGTCCGTTTCCGAGTGGCATGACTGGAAAAATATGCAGGAAAACATTGCAATTACTGCTTTTGAAGAACTGCCCGGCCAGGGCATTGCAGCCGTTTGTGATGGGTTCAAGATTCGCTTGGGGAAAGCAGGTTTTGTTTGCGATAACAAGTGGTTTTCTGATGCATTTTCTGATGAAGGTTCCACCATACACCTCAGCATCAACGGGCTTTACAAAGGAAGGTTCAGGATCGCAAAGGATTACCGCAAGGGAATTTTCGACATGATGCGTTCGTTGACAAGTGAAGGAAAACAAGTACACATCATCAGCGGAGACAATGCCAGCGAAGAGAGATTTCTGCAACAACGGTTGGGCGATAAGGTAACAATGTTGTTCAACCAATCACCGGAAGACAAACTGCAGTACATCAACTCCCTGCAAGCGGAAGGGAAAAAAGTAATCATGGTGGGAGACGGCCTCAACGATGCAGGGGCATTGCAACAAAGCCATGCCGGTATCGCCGTGACAGACAATTCAAATTATTTTACCCCTGCATGTGATGCCATTCTTGAAGGCAAAAACATGGCACAACTTCATCAGCTGATCCGCATCACATCAAGAGGAAAAATAATTGTTGCAGCCAGTTTTACTCTTTCTATCCTCTACAACATCATGGGCATGTATTTTGCCACGCAGGCCCTGCTCTCTCCCATGATAGCGGCTATTCTCATGCCGTTAAGTACCATCAGCATCATCCTGCTCGCTTACCTGAGCACGAGGATGGTCAGCAAAAGTATTGGAGAATTGGGCAGTTAAAAACATGACGAAAATCAGTTTTTTGCTTGAGCCCTGTCATCTACACCCAATGACTGCAAAAATACCTTTGAGCAAAATCATTCGTTGAGCGTCATCATCATCCTGATCATTGTCAGTCTTCTTGTAGCATCAGGCTTCCTGATTGCCTTCATCTGGTCCGTCTCCCATGGCCAATATGATGACGATACCTCTCCCGCCATCCGCATGCTTTATGATGACCATACAAACACAGCAAACCCTTCAAACAGCCAAAACTCCTAACATGCACATTGAAAAGTTCTCTTACGACAACAGGATCGTCAGAAATTTCGCCTTTGCCACCGTTATCTGGAGCATCGTTGGTATGCTCATTGGTGTTTGGGTAGCACTGCTCATGGTGTTCCCAGAACTCAATGTCAGCGGCATCCCGGTGGGAAAAGAAACGATTGGCCTATCATTCGGCAGGCTCAGGCCCCTGCACACCAATGCCGTCATTTTTGCATTCGTCGGCAACGGTATTTTCATGGGTTATTATTATTCCATTCAACGCCTGCTCAAAGCACGCATGGCCAGTGACTTGCTCGGAAAGATTCACTTCTGGGGCTGGCAGCTGATCATTGTTGCAGCAGCCATCACCATTCCACTCGGCATGTCTACCGGTAAGGAATATGCTGAACTTGAATGGCCCATCGACCTGGCCATCACCCTGATCTGGGTGGTATTTGGTCTCAACATGTTCATGACCATCATCAAAAGAAGAGAACGTCATCTGTATGTGGCCATCTGGTTCTACATCGCAACCTTTGTAACGGTTGCTGTGCTTCATATTGTCAATTCCATCGAACTTCCCATCTCGCCGTTCAAAAGCTACTCCTGGTATGCCGGTGTGCAAGATGCACTGGTGCAGTGGTGGTACGGACACAATGCCGTTGCTTTCTTTTTGACTACACCTTACCTCGGGCTGATGTATTATTTCATGCCCAAGGCAGCCAACAGGCCTGTATATTCTTACAGGCTTTCCATCATCCACTTCTGGGCCCTGATCTTTTTGTACATATGGGCAGGGCCGCACCACTTGCTTTACACTGCCCTTCCCAACTGGGCCCAGTCGCTTGGTGTAGTCTTCAGCTTCATGCTGATCTTTCCCAGCTGGGGAGGCATGATCAATGGTTTGCTTACGCTTCGTGGTGCCTGGGACAAGGTAAGAGAGGATGTAATCCTCAAGTTCATGGTGGTTGCCGTTACGGCTTATGGCATGTCAACCTTTGAGGGACCCATGCTCTCCCTGAAAAACGTCAATGCCATTGCTCACTTCACTGATTGGATCATTGCACACGTGCATGTAGGCGGTCTTGGATGGAATGGCATGCTGACATTCGGTATCCTTTACTGGTTGATTCCAAGAATTTACAAAACAGATCTTCATTCCAAGAAGCTGGCCAACATGCACTTCTGGATTGCCACACTTGGCATTCTATTTTATGCAGTGCCTTTGTATTGGGCAGGATTCAAGCAAAGCCTGATGTGGAAAGAGTTCACCGATGCAGGCAACCTGAAATATCCTTTCCTTGAAACCGTTACCCAGCTGAAGCCTTTTTATGCACTGAGGGCATTCGGGGGAACACTTTATTTCGCTGGTGCCTTGCTGATGACGTACAACCTGGCAGCAACAGTGAAAAAAGCAAAAGGTGTTGTAGATGATGAAGCCGAAGCTCCAGCACTTGAATCAACCTATCAGGCACATGGCACAGAACACTGGCACCGGCCGATTGAAAGAAAACCTTTCCCTTTTCTGGTGCTTACGCTGATCGTCATTCTCATTGGTGGCGCGCTGGAGCTGATCCCAACGTTTCTTGTCAAATCAAACATCCCCACCATTTCAAGCGTGAAACCGTATACGCCGCTTGAATTGCATGGACGCGACATTTATGTGCGTGAGGGATGTTATACCTGCCACTCACAAATGGTCAGGCCTTTCCGTTCTGAAACGGCGCGGTATGGAGAGTACTCCAAGGCTGGTGAATTCGTCTACGACCATCCTTTCCAGTGGGGATCCAAAAGATCCGGGCCAGACCTTGCCAGAGAAGGAACTGGCAACAACAAAAAATCAAACAGCTGGCATTACAACCACTTTGATAATCCACAGGCCCTGTCTACCGGATCCATCATGCCAGCCTACTCTTTCCTGCTGGACCATGAGCTTGATACCAGTACAACGGCTGCCAAAATAAAAGCGATGCAAACCCTCGGGGTTCCTTATGAAAAAGGATATGCTGGAAAAGCCAATACTGATCTTTTGCAACAAGAAAAAAGCATCGCTGAGGACCTGAAACAGGATGGTATACAGACAGCGCCCAACAAGGAAATCATCGCACTGATTGCTTACATGCAACGCATGGGTGTTGACATTGAAAAATTCAAAACAACCAAAAACTGATGCCATGTTCAAATTCATCAAACAGTATGCTGAAAAAATTGAAGGCATAGAAATCTATCCCCTCATCAGCCAGCTCATTTTTGTTGCTTTTTTTGTTCTGGTACTGGTTTATGTTGCCAAAATGAAAAAGACTAGGATTGATGAGATGAAACAAATGCCCCTTGACCAATAACCTCCAAATCAAGAAAGATGTCAGCATACAATCAAACATACCTGTTAATGGCCATAGCAATCATATTGGTTGCGGTAATATGGATTCTTGCACAAGTGTTGATCACCCTCTCAAAATCCATCCTGAAAAAAAGAAAATCAGGAATGGACCTTAAAAACCTGATCATCATCCTGATGTGCTCCGTCCTGTCTTCTACAGCATCTGCACAAGACAATTATCTTGTTAAAGGACTGGATGCCGAAGGCAAGCATGGCGGCATGGGATCCATGGATTTCTTTGCCATGTCAACGGTAATCGGTCTTGAACTGATGATCATCCTCTACTTGTCCATCATGATCCGCCGGTCCTTCAGGGAACTCTCTGGCGAAGCCGATGCAGCGCTTGCAAAAGCAGGCGAATCATCCTCCTTGTCCAAATGGTGGACCAACCTCGACAAGAAATGGATGACACGTGCAGTACCTGTAGAGAAAGAGGCTGACATCCTGCTCGACCATGATTATGATGGCATCAAGGAGCTTGACAATGCACTTCCTCCCTGGTGGAAATATGGATTCTATATCACCATCGTGGTTGCCTTTGTCTACATCTATGCGTTTCATTTTTCAGGTGATGGAAAAAATCCTGAACAAGAATATGCCGCTGAAATGGCAGAAGGAATGAAACAGGAAGAGCTGTACAAGGCAAAAACAAAAAACCTTGTGGATGAAAACAATGTGCTCCTCGCAGACGCAGCGGGCATTGCCGAAGGCAAAACACTGTTCATCCAATCCTGCGTTGCCTGCCATGCAGCAGATGGGGGTGGGGGAATCGGGCCCAACCTAACGGACGATTTTTGGATACATGGCGGTTCAATGAACAATATTTACAAGACCATCAAGGTTGGCTATCCTGAAAAAGGCATGCAATCATGGGAGTCTATGTACAGCCCTGTTCAAATGAAAAACCTCTCCAGTTTTATAAAGTCATTAAAAGGTACAAAACCTGCAGTACCAAAGGCTCCACAAGGAGTCGTGGATGAAATACCTGTTCTACCCGCAGACAGCATTGTCCAAATACCAAAACAATAAAGATGATCAAGGCAACAGAAAAAGAGCATGTGATTGACCAGGCCTTCAGGGATGCTGTTGCCACAATTGACCAGCAAGGGAAACGCAAATACATTTTTCCCAAAAAACCCAAAGGTGCACTGTACAACAAACGAACCATTGCGTCACTCGTCTACCTGATTATTTTCTTCAGCTTGCCACTGATCAAGGTGAATGGGGAGCCCTTGATCATGCTGAATGTCTTGAAACGAAAGTTCATCCTGTTCGGACAAATTTTCGGCCCACAAGATTTTTTCATTTTTGCACTGGGGATGATCACCTTCATTGTATTCATCATCCTTTTTACTGTTGTATTTGGACGTGTGTTTTGTGGCTGGGCTTGTCCACAAACTATTTTTATGGAAATGGTGTTCAGAAAAATTGAATACTGGATAGACGGCGACTTCAAGAAGCAACAACAACTGAAGTCTATGCCCTGGAATGGTTTCAAGATCAGGAAACGGGTTTTGAAAATCATTGTATTCTATCTCATCTCCTTTCTGATTGCCAATTATTTCATGGCCTACCTGATCAGCATGGATGAGGTGATGCGTTATGTGAACGAAGGAATTGCTGCCCACAGCGGCACTTTTTCTGCGCTGATGATTTTCACCAGTATTTTCTTCTTTGTGTATTACTGGTTCAGGGAACAGGTATGCATCGTTGTTTGTCCGTATGGCAGGCTGCAGGGAGTATTGCTTGACAAAAATTCCATCGTTGTTGCCTATGATTATCTCCGCGGAGAACCAAGGGGAAAAAAATCAACTGCTGACACTCCAGTGGGAGACTGCATTGATTGCAAGGCTTGCGTTAGGGTTTGCCCCACAGGAATTGACATCAGAAATGGCACCCAGCTGGAATGCATCAATTGTACGGCATGCATCGATGCCTGCGATGAGATCATGGACAACCTCGGCAGGCCTACAAAACTGATCAAATACGCCTCTGAAAACAATATTGTAAAAAAAGAGAAACTGAAGATCACAGGAAGAGTAAAGGCATACGCTGTAGTATTGCTGCTCATTGTTTCAGCACTTGTCGCCCTTCTTGCCACACGTGATGATATTGATGTGACCATTCTGAGAACACAAGGCATGGTCTACCAAAACATGCCAGGAGGATACATTGCCAACCTTTACAGTGCAAGGATGTTCAACAAAACACACAAGGACATCAAGATCAACCTTTCCATTCCTCCGCAAGATGGGAGCATTGAAATCATTGGTGCCCCACCGGTAGTGGCCAAAGAAAATTATGCAGTGGTCGTCTTTCTCATAAAGAAAAAAGCAAGCCTCATCAAAAAAAGAAATTCAACAATCCTGATTGAAGTACAGCCCGAAGCGCAACATTCCATCACCAAAAAAACAAGCTTTATAGGGCCTGTTTCATTTTAACATTATTACCATGAAAATAAGCTGGGGTTACAAAATCGTTTTCATTTATACTGTCTTTGTTCTGGGTATTTTGACCATGGTTTTTTTATCTGCAAAAGAGAACCGAGACCTGGTATCTGAAAATTACTATACAGATGAAATCGCCTACCAGCAAGTGATAGACCAATCCTCCAAAACCGCTGCGCTGTCTGCGCCGGTTGAACTGATTGCATCAGGCAAACAGCTCATCATCCAACTCCCAAAAGAGTTTTACGGATTGCAGGCGAATGGTGAATGGACACTCTATTATGCAGCAGACAAAGCGCGTGACCTGACGGGAAACATCAGTACCCAAAATGGCAAATATTCCATTGTCATTCCAGCCCATGCAAAAGGACAATACCTTTTCAAAATGCTCTGGAAAGTTGACAGCAAGGAATATTATTTTGAACAAAACATCTTCCTGCAACAATGATGATAGAGTATGCCATACCTGCATTGCTCCTGGGACTTGGCGGAAGCCTGCACTGCGTTGGCATGTGCGGCCCCCTCATGTTTGGATCACTGCTGGGCAAAAATGGTGAGGGCTTTCGCATGAATGATTTCTTGCTTTACCATACCGGAAGGATTGGTATTTATACCATTTGGGGATTGGTGTTTGGCCTTATCGGCACATCAGTAAAATGGTTTGGCATTCAGCAAAACATCTCACTAAGCATTGGCATAGCCATCCTTGCTGTATTGTTATTGGTCAAATTTTTCCCAAAGACAGAAAAAATAATTGCCGATGTCATTGTACCCAGGTTGATTAGTGCTCGATTGATTCCTTACCTTAATGCGCGTTTTAGGACCTCTTCTTTCATGGCAGGAATGCTGAATGGAATGTTACCCTGTGGCTTGGTATATGTTGCACTGGCAGGCGCCGCTGCCGCTCAGGACCCGTTAAGGGGAGCCTTTTTTATGGCATTGTTTGGGATGGGTACCTTGCCGCTGCTGGCTGCAATACTGCTGCTCGGAAAAAGCCTGCAAATACGTTTAAGGCAACAGATGATCAAGTGGTACCCGGCATTGATCGGATGCATGGCCCTGCTGCTGATCCTGCGGGGTTTGAACAAAGGAAACATGTTAAGCCCTTCCCTGTTGCCCTCAAAAAATCTCTTGGTGCATTGTGCAACTGAATGACCAACGTCATTTTTATTGGTGACCATGATTATTTAATGGGCATGCAATGAAAATTAGATTTGTGATGAGATATTATTCATCACCCAAAAAAAATACAACTATGCTTGGAAATGGAAGATCCCTGTTAAGATCATCGCTGCTAAGGCCTTCAATCCTGGAAGACGTCATGAAGCCCTGGAGTGAGTGGATGGATGAAAAATGGCCTTTTTCAACCCAAACTCCTGCCGTGAACGTAAAGGAAACTGAAAAGAATTATGAAATTACACTGGCAGCCCCCGGCCTGCAGAAAGATGATTTTAAGATTGATGTCAATGGTTCAATGATCACCATCAGTGGAGAAAAAGATGAAAAAAGGGAAGAAAAAGATGAGTCCTTCACCCGGAGGGAATACAGCTATTCATCTTTCTCGAGATCTTTTTCACTACCTGAAGACATCAACCAAGATAAAATCGATGCAAACTATGTCAATGGAGAACTGAAACTATTGCTACCCAAAAAAGAGGAAGCAAAAAAGACGGTACACCAGAAAATCAGTGTACACTGATTTGACACTCCCCCCTTCTGCAGGTGCAGAGGGGGGATATTTTAAAAAAAACTATCCCCATGATGGTTGAAAGAAAGATGATCAGTAGCCACGTTCAACAATTTATTTTTGAGAACTCCTCTTGGATCAGGTTAATTGAATACCTGCACCAGGAGAATACCCACATGAAAAACAGGCTGGCTGAAACAATTGATCAGATTACCAACAAGGAAAGCCTTGGCATGGCTGAGCAGTATCAAAACAAGTTTCTCACGAAGGATGATCTATACGACCACATGCTGCATGTGCTTGCAGGACAGTCCATCAAATGGAAGGAGCTGAAATCAAAGCTCCCTAGCGCCATCAACACAGAAATCAAACGAACACATAAAAAGATCAGGGAACAAATGGATTTCATTGAGCATGACCATGCACTGATCAAGCAAGATTACAATACCTATCTTTCTTCTCTTCCCATCAATGGGAAGCATTAGCCATCAATCTCCTTGCTGAGGATCAATTGTACAATCCTTCAAGCTTCTTCTCGTTCAGCAAGACGATATTCCCATCTTTGATATCAATCAGTTTTTCTGCCCTGAAATCACTCAAGGTCCTGATCAATGATTCGGTTGCTGTTCCTGCAATATTGGCAAGGTCTTCCCTTGAAATATGAATGGAGAATGGTGTTTGACCCGCACCGAATTTGTGGCGCAACATAATCAGTGCATCTGCAACCCTCTTGCGCAGGGAGTTGTAGGCCAATCCAAGCAATTGGTTTTCTTTCTCTGTTACATTTCCTGCCAGGATTTGCAAAAACTTTTTCATGACAACCGGATTTTCCTTGATCAGGGCATCAAACTCCTCTCTTGGAATCATGGCAATTTCAGCATCCTCCATGGCCTCAGCGGTTTCATGGTAAACAGAATTTTCAAGCAATGCCATGTATCCAAAATAATCCCCTTCACCAAAAAGTCCAACAGTGAGGTCTTTGCCGTCATCATTTGATTTATACAACTTCACCTTACCTTTCTTGATATGAAACAACCGGTTGGGATGATTTCCTTCGCTATAGATCACATGCTTCTTCTTGTATACATTCGTATTCCTGCCACTTGAAAGCTCTTCCCATACATCCTGCTTGCCAATGTCATGAAGTAAATTCCTGATTCCTTCCTGGCTTGATTCATATTTCTTTCGCAGGATGCTGACTTTTTTCAACCGCTGCTCTATCGCATTCAGCAATTCAATTTCAGTGAATGGCTTTGTCACATAATCATCGGCTCCCATTTCCATTCCCTTCCTGAAATCAGACCGCTCTGTTTTTGCCGTTAGGAATATAAAGGGCACATCTTTCAGGTCTTCATTCTTGTTGAGCATGTGCAATACACCATAACCATCGAGTACGGGCATCATGATATCACAAATGATGACATCAGGCTTTGATGCCATCGCCTTCTCCACGCCGTCTTTCCCATTTTCAGCGGTAATGACATTGTAATTGGCCAGCTCAAGAATCTCTGCTGTATTTTCCCTGATTTCATGGTTGTCTTCAATCAATAGAATGGTGTTCATACGTTAAATTTTATGGTGAATAAGGTTCCTTTTTCAAGTTCGCTGTCAACAGTGATATCGCCCCCCATGAGCTCTACATATTTGGAAACAATATGCAGCCCAAGGCCTGTGCCCTGTATATTGGTCACATTGTTTGCACGGAAAAACCTTTCAAACAGGTGCTTCTTTTCTTCTTCAGGAATGCCAAGCCCTTCGTCTTTTACAGTAATGGTAACATTTTCGTTATCGATACAACTGTTCACGTAAATCATTGACTGGGCAGGAGAAAACTTGATGGCATTGGAAACCAGGTTGATGATGATGTTCCTGATCAGGGAAAGGTCAAGGTTCGCCTGGGGATTTCCTTCATGCACATAACGTATCTGCTGTTTCTCTTTGAGAATGGGATAGATTTCACTCAAAATCAACTGCAGCTGCTCTTTCAGGTTGAAAGCGGTAAAATGCAATTGGACCTTTCCTTCTTCAATTTTTCCAAGGGACAGGAATTCATTCAGGATATCGGTAAGGTTGCTGACTGCAGAACGGATTCTCAGGATATGCTTATCCCGTTTATCCTGTTCCGTAGATTCAGTATATTTTCCAATCAGTGAAACCGAAGACAAGATGGTACTCAGCGGCGTCCTGAACTCATGCGATGCCATGGAAACAAACCTTGACTTAAGGTCGCTCAACTCCCTTTCCTTGCTCAGCGCTTCTGTAAGTTCCTGTGTCCTGTCGGTCACCTTCTGCTCAAGCTCTTCGTTCAGTTTTTCAATTTCAAGGTTTACTTTTTCCACCTCCTCTTTCTGCCTCCTGAGGGTATGCTCTGTTTCCATCCGTTTGGTGATATCGATGATGAAAGCAATCACATAAGGTTCCTGATCAATCATGTAATGTCCGAGGCTTATCTCAACCGGAAACTCCTTTCCGCTGTGTTTCAATGCCAGCAGCTCCATCCCACGCCCCATAGGCCTGTTTTCCCGGTGTTGGGCATAATCTGCCCTGTGCCCGTGGTGGCGCATCTTAAACCTTTCAGGAATAAGGTCTTCCACCTTAAGCTTGGTGATTTTGTCCAATGGATATTCAAACAAAATCGTAGCCTGTTCATTGGCCAAAATAATTTCTCCGTCTTTGTTGACCAACAGAATGGGCAAGGTGGCATACTGGAACAGGGCTTCAAATTTTTTGATTTCCCTAAAAAGATTTTCAGAGAAAATCCTTTGGGTATCAATGTTGATCACCCGTTGCAAGTAAAATGTCTTCCCCTCAAAAATGAAAGAAGTGATGTCAAGCCTTCCTAAAAAAATATCTTCATTGCATTTTGTAAACAATACCTCTTCGCTCCAATGCCCGTTTCTCTTGATGGTAGCCAACACCAATTCCGCAACATCAAGATCCAGCCGATGCTTTCTAAAGCCAAGAAATGAATATTCCCTGATAAAATCTTCCCGATTTACATAGCCAAAAAAATGTGTATACGCGTTGTTGAAATACAACAAATCCCTCCCTTCATCATCCCATACTGCGATGAACTCATCAGAAAATGCAGACCATGCCTGCAACATGGAAGCATGAAAAGAAGTGGGACTTGTTGCCGGGTTCATAAACACGCGGTTAAGGTATCAAGAGTTATTGATTCACGATCAGAAACTGATACAAGTTAAACAAAAAAATGCCCTTGCGTAATTATGATTGGCCACCAAGAGTCAACCGCAAAAAAAGAAAGAAAAGGCCCTGTATCATCAGGAAGTATGGAGCAAACTTATTGTTGGCTTCGATTTTCAGGTATCCAAATGCAACCGAAACAACAAACGATATCACGAACCAACTTGCATAATTGAAAATGGGTATTTGACAATCGTTCCAGTTCCAGAATCCAAGCTGCATGGCAACAGGCTCCATGACCCAGTCAAAACTGGTAGCAATAGCCGCAGCGAGCAATGCAACAGCAATCCTCCCCTTAATTTTATTGCCATTGAACTTCCTGGCAACAACATGGGAAGTATACACAATGCAAAACCAATTGATTCCTATCAAAACAGGCACACCAAACAACTTGCGGCCAAAAACTTCTCCGTAGGAATAATTACCGAAAAGCAGTCCTGTGTTGACGCCTATCATCTCAGTTGTCATACCAACCACAACAGCCATCAGAAATGCCTGAACAAAACGAATATTGATGGGCTGCTCATTGAGGATGAGCAAAAGCAACATCAAAAACAGGTTGACAGGTGTGAAGGGAACAAAAAAGGAAGGTTTAAAAAAAGCAATGCCGATAGCCCCTGAAAAATGCACCAGTACTGCCAAAAAAATTGCCCAATGGAAGGGGCTTTTCATCCAATATGGTGTGTGGGTGCTCATGCAGGGTTCCCAATTAAATCGCTCACAATAGCAGCGCTCTTCAAACAAAGCGGAATGCCGCCTCCCGGATGGACACTCCCCCCTGTAAAATAAAGCCCGCTTGTCTTTGAGGTGAAATTGGCATGCCTGAGAAATGCCGCCCATTTTGAATTTGAACTTGTTCCATACAAAGATCCGAGATAGGAATCCGTTCTGGCCTGAATCCCTCCGGGGGTCAACACTTCTTCAACAACAATATCTTGTTCGATGTCTGCACCCAGCATCCTGTTCAGTTTCATCACAATGTTCTTTTTTACCCTTGCTGTTTCCAGTTGCCAGTCTGCTCCATCCATGGCGGGTGCATTCACCATCACAAACCAGTTCTCATTTCCTTCAGGTGCGTGGCCCTTTTCCATTTTGGAGCTGATGTTGATGTAGATGGTCGGATCATCATGAAACTTCTTCTCTTTGAAAAGACAGTCAAACTCTTTTTCATAAGATGCACTGAACATGATATTGTGCAGGTGCAACTCTGAAAATTCCCTCTTCATTCCCCAATAAAAAATCAAGGCACTGCTGCTTCTTTCATTGCGCAAGATCTTTCTTGCCCCTTGTTCATCAGCAAGCAATTTCTTGTAGGTAAAATACGCATCCACATTGCTGATCACCATGTTGGCTGGAATAAAACTGCCATTGGCAATGATTCCGGTTGTGCTACCCTGCGCTGTAACAATTTGCTCAACATGGCTGTTCAACACAAAGCGAACACCTTTCTTCTCTGCCAACGCAATCAATGCATTGGGAATATTAATCATTCCACCATGTGGGTAATAGGTTCCCTGGTTTTGTTCCAGATGAGGAATCAGGCTCAACATCCCAGGTGCGCTGAAAGGATTGCTGCCGTTGTATGTTGCAAACCTGTTGAAGACCTGCACGGCTTCAGGTGTTACAAATCTGCTCTTGTTGAAACCATCAAGTGTTTTGAAAAGATAAGGAAACTTAACAGTGCGAAGGGCATCCACAACACGCTTGTGCAACCAGGTTGCCCGCTGGTGGAGCGAGTGGTTTAAAAAAATAGTTCCCACTTTTTCGTAGACCTGTTCGGCATCACGGAGATACTGCAACACATGTTCGGCAGGCTCTCCCACGGCATC
>JBIJAE010000007.1:0-20102 GCA_044345895.1 Chitinophagaceae bacterium | reverse complement strand
TGCGGTTGTCGAGGCCCATGCCCAGTCTTCTGATGGTATTGTGGCCAGCCAGTGTTGCTACATTGATGGAAGTTGTTGTGCTGTCAATCTTTTTCAAAAAAACAGCAATATTGTCTGCAGCACCACCACAGTTTCCGGTAACCACAGAAGTGACGCCATCATAAATGTAATTATCAGCAGTAGGTCTTTCAAAAACGCCTCCTTCAATATGTGCATGCACATCAATAAACCCAGGCGAAACAACCCTATTCCCGGCATCGATCGTTTTTGTATTGGGGTATTGGGCAACCAGTCCTTTTTTTACCGCAACAATTCGGTTGCCTTTCACGCCTACATCAGCCCTGTACCAGCTGTTGCCCGTTCCATCAACAATGCGGCCGTTGGTGATGATGAGGTCTGGATTTTGCTGGGCGAACAAAATTGAAGGCAAGAAAATAAGACTGAAGAAAAGTTGTTTCACGATCTATGTTTTTGTGGGCCAAAAGTTAACCAATTTTTTGAATGCGTGTATATCAGGGTTATTTTGGCAAAGAATGCCTAATTTTCCGATACCAACAATGCCTATGCCGATCAGGATTTTTATTACAGGAGGAACATTTGACAAAGAATACAACGAGCTGAATGGAGAGCTTTTTTTCAAGGATACCCATCTCCATGAGATGCTCAGGCTTGGTCGCTCCAAGCTCAAGCTCGATATCACCACCCTGATGATGATTGATAGCCTTGACATGACAGATGCAGACCGCGAGCGAATTTCTCATGAATGCATACATGCTACTGAAAAACGCATCCTCATTACACATGGAACCGATACCATGGCCATTACCGCTTCAGTGCTTTCTGAAAAAGTGAAGGATAAAACCATTGTCATTACCGGCGCCATGGTTCCGTATAAATTTGGCAGCTCAGATGGAATGTTCAACCTTGGCAGTGCATTGGCATTTGTACAAACCCTTCCTCATGGTGTTTATATTGCCATGAATGGGAAAATTTTTGAAGGGAAAAATGTAAAGAAAAACAAGTCTACCGGAGAATTTGAAACCATTAACCCATAACCATAACATCATGAAAAAGATTTTTTTATCCCTCGCTATTGCCTCATCTTTTTGCTTTGCAACACAGGCCCAGAACAAGAAGCAAGCACCCGTAGCATCTGCTGTTGCTGCACTGGTAAAGGCAATGGAAACAGGCGATCGTGCTGCACTGGAAAAACTTGCATCCGATCACCTCAGCTATGGCCACTCAGGCGGTCATGTTGAAAACAGGGCTGAATTTGTTGAAGCCATTGCCAGCGGAACATCTGATTTTTTAACCATCGACATCAGCAAACAAAGCATTGATGTGACGGGTAAAAATGCCATTGTCAGACACCAGCTTGATGCCAAAACAATGGACAAGGGCAAGCCTGGTGAAGCCCACCTCAACGTACTCTATGTTTTCAGAAAAGAAAATGGCGAGTGGAAAATGCTGGCCAGGCAGGCGGCGAAGATTTTGAAGTAGGGTGGAACTTTGCCTGTTTCCATTAGCGTTTACTTGTTCGTTGAAACATACTCATTCATACCTATTGCGCACTGATCTTCAAAATGCGACCCGGCCCCTCCAGGGACACGTAAACCGAACCATCTGGAGCCTGTGCCACATGTCGCACCCTTCCCCTGATGCCATCAATCGTTCCTGCACTGCTGATGGTTGAGCCATTCACAGTCAACCGATGAAGTTGTTGCGAAGCAAGTCCACCAGCCAAAAGACTTCCCTTCCATCCTTTGAAAGAATTGTGTGTGATGAAGGTCATTCCTGCTACACCGATAGATGGTGTCCAGGAAAATGAAGGCTCCGCGATACCGGATGCGGTATGTCCCTGTGAAATGATCGAATTGTCATAATTCGTTCCCAGCGAATAAGCAGGCCAGCCGTAATTGGCCCCGGAGTTGATGATATTGATCTCATCTCCCCCCTTGGGTCCATGTTCGGATTCCCAGATCGCGCCGGTGGTGGGATGGATAACCATTCCCTGGGGATTACGGATGCCATAAGCAAAAATTGAACTGGCTGTAGTTTGTCCGGGCAACACTGTATTGTCGGAAGGAACAGCCCCTGAAGCAGTGATGCGGTGGATCTTTCCCCAAGGGGAGGCCGTATTGGAGGAATTTCGGTTGCTTGCCGCAGGCCCGCCATAACTCCCTGTTCCGCCCTCTCCAACCGCTATGTAGAGCATTCGGCTGGCATCAAATGCTAAACGCGATCCGTAATGACCATTCCAGGTATTGCCACCACCAGTCTGAAAAACAGTTTCTATATTTTGAACTGCATTGCCTGCAATTTTGAATCGAATAACGCGAAGCTCTCCACTGCCATTGGTTGCACTGGCTGCATGAGAGGCATAGACCCAACCATTGCTGGAAAAATCAGGGTGTACACGAACATCCATCAATCCGCCCTGACCACTGCTTCGCACAGATGGAAAACCCGTTAATTCAGTTACAGCACCACCGGTCTGACGATAGATTTTACCACGCTTCTCAACGAAGATCATATCCCCATTGGGAAGGAAATCAAATCCCCAGATGATCTCATAACCCGTTAGCACTGTGCTGATCGTGATCTGAGGTGGCGTAGTATCCTCAACAGGTTTTGAGGGCGTGCGTTTGGCGCAAGCTGCAATTGCAAAAATCACTGCACTGCAGATCGCATATCGTTTCAGAATGGCAAACATGAACTGTAATTGATTGTGAATAATACATTAAAAATAAATTTTCCAGATCAACTGAGCTAATGATAGGAAATATTAAACGGGTTGAAGTTTACAAATCTTACGCTTTATCAACATTAAATAGAAAAACACCTCCCTTCAATGGTGAAAACACCTTTATAACATTTAAAAGGTGATGCAGATTTGTGTTAATATGTTTGGGAGTTGATATAATCGACTCTTCACTTATTGTACAAAAGTGGCAAATAAAAAATTTAAAATATTATAGCTTACACATTCTGTAAGTTATAAAATATCTATCTTTGCAGTGAAAATTAGTTTTGCAGATAAGACGTTGGGGAAGCTGGCCAATGATGACCGGAAGCTGGTAAAGGAGTTAGGTAAAATCCGTGCTGAGAAGATCAAGGCGAGGCTGGCACAAATCAAATTTGCCAATACCCTTGAAGATGTAAGGCACTTACCAGGAAATTACCACGAACTTACCGGCAATCGCAAAGGGCAATGGAGCTGCGACTTAGATCAACCATACAGGATGGTTTTTACCCCGCACGAAAGTCCCATCCCCACAAATGCATTTGGTCAGTATATCTGGTTGGAGATAACCGGTATAGAGGTATTGGAGATTATAAACTACCATAAAGAGAAGTAATCATGAGCAAGCAAAATCAATATTTCCCACAATCAGTTCCACACCCGGGTGAAACCTTAGCTGAAAAGTTGGAAGAAATGAAAATGGGGCCAAAAGAGTTTGCCCTTCGAACTGGCAAGCCTGAAAAGACCATCATAGCTGTGCTGAAAGGCGAAAGCTCAATTACCCCCGATATGGCTGTACAATTTGAGAATGTAACCAGGATACCTGCCAACTTTTGGATGAACCACCAACTGGGCTATGATGAATACATTGCGAGAGACAAACGAAAAGCGACTATTGATGCAGCAGTATCATGGGCAAAGCGTTTCCCTTTGGCAGAAATGATTAAAAAAGGCTGGCTTCCTCCGGTAAAATCTATTCAGGAAAAAACAATAGAGACGCTGTCTTTCTTTGGCTTCTCTAATCATTCTGCATGGGAGGATTATTACTGCAATCAGCAGTTAAAAGTAGCCTTCAGCATATCACTGGCTCAAACCAAAGAACTTTATGCCATTTCAGCCTGGCTTCGCAAAGGTGAATTACAAGCAGCCGAACTAAAAGCAAATGAGTATTCAGAAAAGAAATTCAAAGAGACATTTCCAAAAATAAAATCTATCATGGCCAAACATCCTGATGGCTTCTTTAGTCAATTACAAAACATTTGCCTTGAAGCAGGTGTGAAAGTAGTGCACACACCATACATCAATAAAGCACCCATCAACGGTTGTACCCGTTGGCTCAATGATACGCCATTTATTCAGCTCACAGGCCGCTATAGCTGTAACGACAGTTTCTGGTTCACTTTTTTTCACGAGGCAGGGCATATTATATTACACGGGAAAAAAGACATTTTTCTGGAAAATCTTGACTACTCCAATAAAGACCTGCATAAAGAGGAGGAAGCAAATGAATTTGCCTTTAAATGGACACTAAAGGATCGACAAAACAAAAAACTCATCCCTCACTCATTGAACAAAGAATATTTTGAACCTGTAGTATTTTAGTAAAATTTAAGTATCTAATTCTCATCACATCAGAGGACAAAATAACCAATCCTATTTATCATCATAACCCCCCTTTGCGTTTTGCTTTTACTGGCGCTGGCCATGATGCATTATTAGCTTTTTCAGTTGAGCTGCGTTCTGGATCTTCACAAGCCATGTAAACAAGAATGGCTGTAACGATAGCATTGTTGCGCAAATCATCAAATACAATTTTATCGTAGGTGTCCCTGTTGGTATGCCAGGTATAGTTGAAATACGACCAGTTCAACGCACCCAATGAAAATGCAGGAGCACCCGCCGCTACAAAAGATGCATGGTCAGATCCGCCACCACCGGGCATTCCAGGGAAGCTGGTTTTGATGGAGTCTTTGTATTCGCCGGGTATCGCGCTCATCCACCTGCCCAGGTAGTCTTTCGACTTTGCATAGCCCGAACCACTGAGGTTGACAATTCTACCGGTTCCATTGTCCTGGTTGAACAAGGCTTGAAGATTGTTTACTATTTCAGGATGGTCTTCCACAAAAGCACGAGAACCATTCAATCCCTGTTCTTCACTGCCCCAATGGCCTACCAGTATGGTGCGCTTGGGATTGGGGTATATTTTTTTAAGAATGCGCATCGCTTCCATCATCACCATTGTGCCGGTGCCATTGTCTGTTGCTCCGGTTCCACCATCCCAAGAGTCGAAATGTGCAGACAACATCACATATTCATTTGCTTTGCTTGTGCCTTTGATTTCACCGATGGTATTGAAGGTGGGCACTTCACCAAGCTCTTTTGATTTGGCCAACACACTGATTGTTGGTGAAGCACCTGATTCAGTTAATCGATACAATAAGCCATAATCTTCCAACATCACATCAATGGTTGGAATTTTTTTGGTGTAGGCATCAAAAATTTTATTGACGCCAAAACCTTGGCTCCAGTTGCTTCCCACAAGGCCAGCTGCTCCTGCATTTTCAAGTGCTGTAGCAAGTGTACGGTTGTTGTAACCTGTTTTGCTGATGCGTTTGCGCCATGCTTCAGTAAGTTCTTTCCTCTCCTGCACCATTTTATCCATCGAGGCTTTGGTAGCAAATTCTTTCCAATTGTAATCGGGTCTTCCTGTAGGTTGAGGCATGGCAATCAACACAAATTTTCCTTTTACGTTGGGCAACCATTGTTTGAAGGCAATCGAATCAGCTACATCAGCAAGAATAATGGTTTCACCCTTTACTGCTTTTTTGGTAGATGGGGAAAAAGCGAGTTGTGTGGCTTCCAAAGATTTGGTCCAGGGACTGATCATGTCTACATGTGTAATGCCACGGTCCCATCCTCTCCAGGTGCCATAGTTTTCTCTTTTCGCAGAAATGCCATATTGCTGGTACTGTGCGATGGCCCAATCACTGGCTTGCACCATTTTTGTAGAGCCAACCAAACGCGGCCCCACGCCATCCATCAATTCATGGCTCATTCTTTTCAATTGTGAATTTTCAGTTGCTTCTTTGATGATGGCTGCAACAATGGGATCTTGTTGAGCAAAAGCAGCAAAACAAAAAGATTGAGCAGTAAAAACGATGGTAAAAAGGATTGCACGTACACGCATGTGAATTGATTTGAGAGTAAAATACTGAAATTCAAGGAATCGGGTTGCACAACGCATTAAAAAGGGCCCAAGCATTACTGCATGAGCCCTTTTTCTATTTGAGACAAACGTTTACTTCAACCCCCAGCCTTCGGCTGGTAAATTCAACCCCTTGAACCTCCCTCACCTCCCTCACCTCTCTCAACTTATTTCTTCTCCAGCAACTTAAAGAACTGATCCAACTGCGGCAAGATAACAATGCGTGTTCTGCGGTTGGCAGCGCGGCCTGCTTCGGTTGAATTGTCTGCCAATGGACGGAATTCAGCACGACCTGCTGCAACCATCTGTGCAGGGTTCATTTCGTACTGCTTCTGAAGCAAACGAACAATCGTTGTTGCACGTTTCACGCTGAGGTCCCAGTTGTCCATCAGGTCTTTGTCGCCTTTCATGGCAACATTGTCTGTATGTCCTTCAACCATGAACTCAATGTCTGGCTGGTTCTTCAAAACCAATGCCACTTTTCCAAGGACAGTCTTGGCCCTTTCGCTCAGGTCAAAGCTTCCGGTCTTGAACAATACCTTGTCTGAAATATCAACATATACCACGCCTTTGTCGACCTTGATGTTTACATCCTGATCGTTCAAATCTCCAATGGCACCTTTCAGGTTCATCACCAGGGCCATGTTCATGGAATCCTTTCTTGCTGCTGCAGACTGGATGGTTTGAATGTATGCGTCCTTGGATCCGATATTGTCCAACGATTTTTTGATGCTTTCTGCCTGAGAAGAAGAAATCACAGAAAGGTCTTCCAGTTGCTTGAGGGTCTGGTTGCTGCTTTTCTTCAGGAATTCAATCTGGTCTTTCAATGACCCGATTTGCGCTTCGCGCTGCGCATCTGCAATAGAACGCTGGCGCTCTGCTTCGGCCTTTTCATCACGGCAGGCCTTTGCTTCCTTTTGTGCTGCAATCAATTGATTGTTGAGGTCACCATATTTTCCTGTAAGTGCCTGAAATTTCTTGGAGCTTACACAAGAGAACAGTGTAACGACCATCACCAGAGGGAGAACAAAGAATTTGCTTTTCATCTTTTTGAATTTTAATTGGTATTGACTGAAACGCAAATATAATTTCTCCGTAGCAATTCATCTTCAATAATAATCCACAACAACAAGTCTTTCTATTTTTCTTCAGATTCGATGGTCCTTACAAAGGCACTTCTTCTGGGTGCGGGCATTGTGCTGTGTTCTCCCTTGATGGCCTTCCAGATCACTTCACTGAACTCCAGGTCGTTGACCCGGTCTTCCTTGCTGAAATCAAACGACATGCTCTTTTTGGAAAGGGCATTGACCTTTACATTCTTGTCATTCAAATCCACCCTGGCGGGAAGAGAATGAAAAACGGAAAGATCAGCCGTTTTGCTGAAGCTCCTCCACATCGGCGTAGCCGCTGCGTCATACTGAGACATGGGGGGCAGGCCCAAAATCAACTCCATGGTTCTGAGCATGGAAGAGGTGCTATAGGGCGTATGGTCAATAAACCCCCTTTTCACAAAACCACCAGCCACATAAGCCGTAGTGCGGTGTGCATCCACATGGTCGGGTCCGTTTTGTGCATCATCCTCCACAATAAAAATGGCTGTTTCTTTCCAGATGGGCGACTTGGAAAGGTATTCTACAAACAATCCAACCGCCAGGTCATTGTCAGCCACATGGGCAAAGGGGGTTGGCCTGCCAATGCTGGTTCCTTCGGTATGGTCGTTGATGAAACGCAGGGTGTTCAATTGTGGTACAGCATTTTTGGCCAGCAATGAGTCAAACTCCCGCCTCCATTGGTTGAACCTTGTGGTATCACGCACAGTTTCATCCCAGCTGGTATAATAAGGACAGAAATGTCCTTCCAAAACCGGGATATTGGCCTTGTAGTCATCGGCAAACTCCCCGTAGGTTCTGTAGCTGACGCCATGCCTTTGCGCAAGGTTCCAAATGAATCCGCCCTTGTTGTTGGCAGCGGCTTTGGTGCCCTCAGCATTGTAGTCTCCACCGCGACCACCATAATTGGTGGGCCAGGTTTTCTCCAGGTAGTCTGTGGCATAGGCGCCCAGGCTCCAGTTGTGCCCGTCTGCACTCACTTCCCCATCCACATAAAAATTATCAAGCAAAACAAACTGTTTGGCCAGGGCATGTTGGTTGGGGGTGATGTTCTCGCCAAATAGCAAGAGGCTGGTATCGCCATTTCCTCCGGGAACATCAGACAAAACCTGGTCATAGGTCCGGTTTTCCTTCACGATATAAAACACATGTTTGATGGGCGAAGGATCGCCCACCTTCATGGGTATTGGGTTGCCGGGCTCTCCGGCGGCGAGGGTTTCTTTTTCTTTTGTATATGGTGTGTTGGCGTAGACTGCTTTGGAGAGAGCGGCAAGCTGGCTGATCGTAGGCTCCTCAAAAATGCTCATCGTTCCCTTGAACAGACCGCCAATGTATTCCACATCTTTGGGCTTGGAAGCATCTCCTTTCTGGTAGATGACCTGCTGTCTTTTTTGCACCGGATTCGGACCATAGGGGTTGGCCATGGAGGTGAAGCCCTTGCCATTGCTCACAAAAACCTTTTTGCCGACAATGCGCACATTGGTGGGATACCAGCCAACAGGGATGAAGCCCATGGCACGGCTATTTCCAGGATCTTCAACATCAAAAACCGCCAGGCAATTATTGTCTGCATTGGCGATGTACAGGCGCTTTTCATCCGCTGAAAGGGCCAGGCCATTGGAAGCAGATCCACTCGGGGCATCCGGATAAAGGGCAGCGTTCAGTGTTTCAGTCACTTTCATGGTTGAAGTACTGATCACCGAAACGGAGTTGTCGTTGGCATTGGCAACAAAAATCCTGTCTCCTTTTTTTGACAGGATGATCTCGTTGGGATTGTCGCCGACAACGGTTGATGCCATTATTTGACTGGTGCTGGCGTCAATCTTCAAGAGCCGGTCTCCACCCCAAACAGAAACATAGACTAATTTTCTGTCCCTGGACAACAGGCAACCATATCCCTCAGCACCGATAGAGATTTTGTTGATGATTTTGTTGGAAACCAGGTCTATGGTATAGAGCGCGCTGTCTTCTCTTGTGGCAACAAATAGTTTTTTGTTGCGGGAATCAACAGCAATACCCGAAGGGCCAATGCGGTTGGGCCAGGGTTTGCCCAGCAAGATGCTATCGGTTAGCACGAGTCTGTTGGCAGAAACATCATATTTATTGATGCGGTTGTCGTGGCCTCCGGAAACGTAAAGGAATTTTTCATCATCTGTAAAGGCCAGTCCATACCAGGCCTTTGGAACAACCAATGTATGAAGCACCTGCTCGGTTGCAGGATCAATCAACTGAATGGAGTGAAGGCTCTGGCCATTGTTGGTGACGGCCATTTTTTTGCCAGAGGCGGAAAGGGCAATGTTCAACGGCAAGTCTCCGAGGGGAAAATTTCTTCCATAAGGAGAAAGCGACCAGCCATTCGGAAGCCTGACCGGTTCAGGAACCTGGGCAAAGATTCCGCTTGTCATGGCGATTGCGCATAAAAAGATACCGATGAATTTCCTCATGTGGATTGATTTGATAGACCAAAAATAGCCATCTCATGTGCAAATAATTTTGGATCGGTATCAATTAATTATGATTATATTTATAAAGATTTTTGTCACCGGTCGCTTGCCGGACTTTCTTGTTTGTTTTCTCATGTACACCCTGCTGTTTGTCTAAATAGCAGGGTTTTTTGTTGAAAACACCACCCGAAAAAGAGAAAAACACTAATATTTTTAGTGGAAAAAATGCTAAAAAAATTAGTTTGTCATTTCAAATCACCCTATCTTTACTTTCTCAAAATTTAAAAGCTATGTCAAATTCAGAAAAATTAAAAGCGCTGAAACTCACGCTGGACAAGATCGAGAAGGATTATGGAAAGGGAAGTGTGATGATGATGAATGAAAAAGGGGAGGCGCAACTTGAAGCAATTTCAACAGGATCAATTGGCCTCGACAGTGCACTGGGGATTGGCGGTCTGCCAAAAGGAAGGGTGATAGAAATCTACGGCCCGGAGAGTTCAGGAAAGACCACCATTGCTACCCATGTGATTGCAGAGGCACAGAAAAAAGGCGGAATGTGCGCCTTTATCGACGCAGAACATGCATTTGACAGTGCCTATGCAAAAAAGTTGGGTGTAGATGTTGACAACCTGCTGATTTCCCAACCCGATTATGGAGAACAGGCTTTGGAAATCGCCGACAGGCTGATCCTTTCCGGAGCATTGGATGTGGTGGTGATTGACTCCGTGGCAGCACTTGTTCCCAAAAGTGAACTGGAAGGTGAAATGGGAGACAGCAAAATGGGATTGCATGCCCGCTTGATGAGCCAGGCCCTCAGGAAGCTGACTGCCACCATCAGCAAAACCAATACCATCTGTATTTTCATCAACCAGCTCCGTGAAAAAATCGGGGTCATGTTTGGCAACCCTGAAACAACAACCGGTGGTAATGCCCTCAAGTTCTACGCATCTGTGCGCCTCGACATCCGCAGGGCTGCCCAGATCAAGGACGGCGATGAAGCCATTGGTAACCGTGTAAAAGTGAAGGTGGTCAAGAACAAGGTGGCTCCGCCTTTCCGCTCTGCAGAGTTTGATATCATCTACGGAGAAGGTATTTCCAAAACTGGTGAGATCCTGGACATGGGCGTAGAGCTGGGCATCGTCAACAAAAGTGGTAGCTGGTACAGTTACAATGGCGATAAGTTAGGACAAGGCCGTGATGGGGTGAAACAACTCCTGATCGACAATCCTGAAATGGCCAATGAAATTGAAATAAAAATCAGGGAAAAAATCAAGGAAGCTCAGGCATCATAATTGCAGTTGGTGCTTTTTGTTTAGAGGCCGCATCCCGCAAGGATGCGGTTTTTTATTTACTTTCACCCTGATAAAAAACAACATGGAACAAAAGCGAATCCTGGGTGCAAGAAAACGCATTGCACTCGTAGCCCACGACAATAAAAAAAAAGAACTCATCGATTGGGTGGTGTACAACAAAACAGCCCTCTCCAGGCATGAACTCCTGGCAACAGGTACCACAGGGCGTTTGATTGAGGAAGCCCTGGACAGGTCTGTCAAAAAACTGCTCAGCGGGCCACTGGGCGGCGATCAGCAAATTGGCGCATTGATTGCTGAAGGACAGGTGGATGTGCTGATCTTTTTTTGGGACCCCATGGAAGCGCAACCCCATGACCCAGACATCAAAGCATTGCTGCGGCTGGCGGTAACCTGGAACATCCCATTTGCCTGTGACCGTGCAACTGCAGACTTCCTGCTAACATCTCCTTTGATGCACGAAGCCTATACCTGCACCATTCCTGATTATGCTAACTACATCAAAAGGGAAATGAGATAAATGATTCTGGCACTGGGAAATTTCTTTCAGTCGAAAACGGATCATGATAATATCCATCCCGAAAAAATCAGATGATAAATTGGGTTAATTTTGCAGGATGCAATTCAAGCTGCATTCTCCCTATTCACCAGCTGGTGACCAACCCAATGCCATCAGGCAACTGGTAGAAGGCATACAAGAAGGAGAGCAGTACCAAACCTTGTTGGGAGTAACCGGATCGGGAAAGACCTTCACGATGGCCAATGTCATCCAGCAGGTACAAAAGCCTACGCTGATCCTGACACACAACAAAACGCTGGTTGCACAACTTTATGGAGAGTTCAAACAATTCTTTCCTGAGAATGCCGTAGGTTATTTTGTTTCCTATTACGATTATTACCAGCCCGAGGCCTACCTGCCGGTCAGCAATACTTACATTGAAAAAGACCTGGCCATCAATGAGGAACTCGACAAACTGAGGCTGCAGGCCACTTCCGAACTCCTGAGTGGAAGAAGGGATATCATTGTTGTTGCTTCGGTAAGCTGCATTTATGGTATGGGCAACCCCACTGAATTTGAAAATGGGATTGTGCGCATCCACAAGGGTCAAATCATCAGCAGACAAGGGTTCTTGCATGCGCTGGTCAATTCGCTTTACCACCGCACACAAATCGATTTCAAGCGGGGCAGTTTCAGGGTCAAAGGCGATACCATCGATATCAACCTGCCTTATGTTGATTTTGGTTACCGGATCAGTTTTTTCGGGGATGAAATTGAATCGATTGATACGCTTGAAATAGAGACAGGTAAACGCATTGGGTCTGTTGATACCGCTGCGATTTTTCCTGCCAACCTTTACCTGGCGCCTAAAGAAATCATCAACCAGGTGATCTCAGAAATCATCGATGAGCTTGGGCAACAGGTTCAATACTTCAGAGACTCAGGCAAGTTTATTGAAGCGCAGCGCATCAGTGAAAGGGTGAACTATGACATTGAGATGATCAAGGAACTGGGCTATTGCAATGGCATTGAAAACTATTCCCGTTTTTTTGACAGGCGAACACCTGGAGCAAGACCCTTCTGTTTGCTGGATTATTTTCCCAAAGATTTTATCTGCATGATCGACGAAAGCCATCAAACCATTCCACAGGTCAGTGGCATGTATGGTGGAGACAGGAGCAGGAAAATGGTCCTGGTGGATTACGGATTTCGCCTGCCTGCGGCCCTTGACAACAGGCCGCTTAACTTCAATGAGTTTGAGAACATGCTCAACCAGGTGGTTTTCGTTTCTGCCACACCAAGTGATTATGAATTGAATAAAACCGAAGGTGTGGTCGTGGAGCAGGTTGTGCGTCCTACAGGCTTGCTTGATCCGCCCATTGAGGTGAGGCCAAGCATCAACCAGGTTGACGATCTGCTGGACGAAATAGACAAGACGGTAAAAAAAGGAGACAGGGTGCTGGTAACCACGCTGACCAAGAGGATGGCAGAGGAAATGGACAAATACCTGCAGCGCATCCACATCAAATCAAAATACATTCACAGTGAAGTGGATACCCTGGAAAGGGTTGAGATATTGAGACAACTTCGGCTGGGTGTGATTGACGTGCTGGTTGGTGTCAACCTCTTGAGAGAGGGCCTTGATCTGCCGGAAGTATCGCTGGTAGCCATTCTTGACGCCGACAAAGAGGGCTTTCTGAGAAATGAAAAGTCTCTGACACAGACCGC
Source organism: Chitinophagaceae bacterium (assembly GCA_044345895.1). Taxonomy (GTDB): domain Bacteria; phylum Bacteroidota; class Bacteroidia; order Chitinophagales; family Chitinophagaceae; genus Pollutibacter. Next base: position 7,064 of record JBIJAE010000007.1, on the reverse strand, counting down.
AGGAAGGGCAGCAAGAAATGTTGATGGCAGGGTTATTTTTTATGCAGACAAGATAACAGGCAGCATGCAAAAAACCATGGACGAAACCGAAAGGAGAAGGGCCAAACAGGTTGCCTACAATACGGCTCACAACATCACCCCAACAACGGTGAACAAAAGCAAGGAAGAGGTTTTTGCACAGACCGCTGTGCTGGACATCAAAGGCTTTGATGAGAAAAACAACCTTGCTGCAGTTACAGAAGATCAATTGAGCGCAAGGGCTGCAGAAGATCAAAATGAATATGTTACCATCCCCCAAATGGAGAAACACATCGCCAAGCTGAAAAAGACCATGGAAAAAGCAGCCAAAGACCTCGACTTTATGGAAGCTGCACGCCTGAGGGACCTGATGTTTGAGTCCAAAAAAAGGATGGAGGAGATGAAAGCCATGCCATAAGAAAGCCCTTGCTTTATCTGTTTTTCAACCAGCTGAAATGCGTTTATTTTCTTTGAATTGATTAAATTCACCATTCAACAACCTATTGTCATGCGATACAGAATCATCGTTTCCCTTGCGCTGCCCATGCTCTTTGCTGCTTTTTCTCAAGCACAGCGCATCAAGCCACGCCTGAAAGAAATTTCATTGAACAACCTCGAATCTTTTCAGGCGCCAACCACCAACTGGAAACTCATTGGTGATGTTGAAGCGGGATACAACGATACTGCGCTGAACACAGCAAAAGGATTGGGTATCCTGCACAACGATTTCAGCAGGGCTATCCAAAACAAGCCGGTTCACAACCTGGTAACCAAGATGGAACATGGCGACCTGATGCTTGAGTTCGATTTCATGATGGCCAAGGGTTCGAATTCTGGTATCTATTTTCAGTCAAGGTATGAGGTGCAACTTTTTGACAGCTGGGGAGTTAAAACGCCCAAGTACAGTGATCTAGGGGGGCTTTACCAGACCATTAAAAAAGGAATGAGCGGAAAGGCTCCCATGAAAAATGCGGCTTTGGCTCCAGGCCTTTGGCAACACATGGAAATCTCTTTCCAGGCACCAAGGTTTGATGAGAAGGGAAATAAAACAGCAGATGCCAAATTCATTTATGTGAAACTGAATGGCATCACCCTGCATGAGAACATCAATGTGGATGCACCAACCATATCGGCAAGCTTTGCAGATGAGAAACCCTATGGACCCTTGATGATCCAGGGTGATCATGGAACCTTCGCCATCAAAAACATGAAATACGCCGCACAGGATGACCTGAAAGTGAACCTGCGCGATATCAGCTACCAGTATTTTGAAAAGTCTGCCACCAATTTGGAACAGGCTAAGTTCACAAAACCAACCAGCCAGGGAAATGCCAATGCCATTGATTCAAGGCTGGCGCCTGCAAGAGACAAGTTTCTGTTGGTGTTTGAGGGGAAAATGAACATTCCCGTTGCTGATAGCTATACATTCACCACGCTTTTTTCAGGTAAAGGAAGCCTTGAAATTGATGGAAAGACAGTGCTGGAAGCAAAAGATTTGCATTTGAATGCCAATCCCGTTTACGGAACAGCCGACCTCAAGGCCGGGGACCATGCGTTCAAGCTCTGGATCAGCAAAGAGATTGACTGGGCAAGACCAGGCTTGTCGCTTTACATAGAAAAAGCCAACAGCAAATCAGTTGCCCTTCATGCTCCCGCCTCTATGCCAGACCGCGTACCAGCACCCTTGATTGCGGTAAAAGCTGAGAGCGGACCCGAAATGATCCGTTCTTTCATGAACCACAACAACAAAAAACTGACCCATGTGGTTTCGGTTGGAGACCCTGCACAGGTGCATTATGCCTATGATCTCATGCAGGGAGGAATCCTTCAGGCCTGGAAAGGAGACTTCCTCAACACCACAGACATGTGGCACGAAAGGGGTGAACCGCAGACTGCATCACCACTGGGTGCTCCCATTGTGCTTGCCGGGAACTGTCCAATCTATGAAAAAACCATTGCCAAAGATTCCATCGCCGATTACCAGTACAAAGGATATACCCTCAAGTCAGGGTTGCCAACCTTTGCTTACACATACAAAGCCCTCAGCATCAAGGATAAGATTCAGCCTGAAGGAAAAGGCTTGAAACGCAGCATCACTGTTTCTGGTGAAGGAAAAGAAAAAACCATGATCCGGATTGCCCAAGCCAGTAGCATCATGCCGTTGGGAAAAGGTTTGTACAGCATCGGCAAACAAGCCTATTTTGTGCAGCTTGCAGCAGGGCAGTATCCCAAGATAGAAGGCTTTCTTGGTCAGCAGGTGCTTTTGCTTCCTGCGGGCGAAACAATAGAATATCAATTGATTTGGTAGGAAATCTGGCATTTGTTGGTATTTTTGCAACAGATGAGACCCGATTTTCCTTTCAAGCTGTTCAATGACAAAAGCGACACCTATGCATGTCTGATGCAGTCGCTTGCTGAAGATGCGGTAAGAAATTGATTTTTTACAGGGAGAGTTCCCTGTTTTCTTACCCCTATTTCTCATCAAACCCATTTTGACAATGGAAAGTCTTGAACAATTTCACCAAAAAATCAGTGAAAGGTCAAAAACCTATATTGGCTACCCTGTAGCCACTGACTACGATTATTCTGAACTCTATCCCTTGATGCAATACAGCATCAACAATGTTGGAGATCCGTTCGTGGAATCAAACGACATGCATTGCAAATCATTTGAACGCGAAGTGGTTTCTTTTTATGCTGATTTTTTCAATGCGCCTGCCAACAACCACTGGGGTTATGTAACCAACGGCGGCTCGGAGGGAAACCTTTATGCGCTCTATCTTGCCAGGGAGCTCTATCCCAACGGTATCGTTTACTACAGCGAGACCACGCACTACAGTGTTCAGAAGAACCTTCACCTCTTGAACATGAAAAGCATTGTGATCCGCTCACAGCCCAATGGGGAGATGGATTATGAAGACCTTGCCCAGATGATTCAACTGAACCGTCAGCAATCTGTCATCATCATGGCGAATATTGGCACCACCATGACAGAGGCGAAAGACAGCGTTCCCACCATCAAGGAAACCCTGAACAAATACGCCATCAAAAGCTCCTATATCCATTGCGATGCGGCCCTTGCCGGGTCTTATCTTCCTTTGCTGGGAGCCAGCGATTTCGATTTTTCGCATGGCGCAGACAGCATTGCCATCAGTGGACATAAATTCTTCGGATCCCCCATCACCAATGGTGTTGTGCTGGTGAAAAAGTCCTATAAAGACAGGATTGGCCGTTCCATCAATTATATCGGATCGCTGGACACCACCATCACCGGATCGCGCAGCGGCATGAACGCATTGATCGTTTGGTATGCCATCAAAAAATTAGGGAAAGAGGGCATGCTGGCAAGAACCATGACCAGCCTGGAAAATGCTGCACACCTGAGGGTGCACCTGAATGCCATTGGCGTCAAAGCATGGAGCAATCCCAATGCACTCACCGTAGTGATGCCAAAGCCTTCCCATGAAATTTGCAAAAAATGGCAGCTTGCCACAGACAATGACATTGCGCATGTGATCTGTATGCCCGGTATTTCAAGGGAAAAGCTTGATGAATTCATTGAAGACATGAAACAGTCTCAAACACCACGATAACATTTCACGATACGCACCGGAAAGCAGGAATTTGACTATCTTTAAGTCAACAAAATTCCCGCTTTCCATGCGCATCATCCGATCAATTTCTCTCGTAGCATTGTCGCTCTGCCTTGCCATTGTTTCCAACGGGCAAACCAATGCAGTACAAACTGAAAAGGATTTCTATTCGCTTAGAACCATTGCCATACCACAAGAAATCAAACTTGAAGTGGGGGGAGTGGCTGTAATGCCCGATGGAAGGATTGCAGCCTCTACAAGAAGGGGTGAAATCTGGATCATCGAGAATGCTTACGGAAACGGACAGCCTCACTTTTCCAAATTCGCATCTGGCCTTCATGAGGTACTGGGACTGGCTTACAGGAATGGCGCATTCTATTGCACACAGCGCGGAGAATTGACCAAAATTGAAGACAAGGACGGAGACGGCAAGGCTGACAGCTTTACACCGATCAGCATTTTTCAACTGAGCGGAAACTACCATGAATATGCCTATGGTCCTGTATTTGACAAAAGTGGCGACATGTATGTTACCCTCAATGTTGCCTGGGTGGGCTTTGGTGATGGACTGGGCAAATGGCATGGCTGGTTGCTGAAAATAAAACCCAATGGCACCACAGAGCCGATTGCTACCGGACTTCGTTCACCGGCCGGATTCAACATCAACAGCAGTGGTGATGTTTTCTATGCTGAGAACCAGGGAGACTGGGTAGGTAGCGGAAGGGTCACCCACCTCGAGAAAGGGGATTTTGCAGGAAATGCTGGTGGATTGAACTGGACCAAAGAGCCAGAATCTCCGCTCAAACTTACAAAAGAGGACCTCAAGGTGGTGGACAATGGTCAGCCCATGCACGAAGCCGCTAAAATAATCAAGGAGCTGAAACTTCCTGCAGTATGGTTCCCCCATACACTGATGGGCATCTCAACAGCCGACATCCTCCAAGACGAGACAAATGGCGCATTTGGTCCATTTGCCGGTCAATATTATGTAGCGGATCAAGGACATTCCAAGATCATGCGCATGACCATGGAAAAAGTAAAAGGAAAATACCAGGGCGCCTGTTACCCTTTTTATGAAGGATTTGCCTCCGGACTCCTGCGCCTGCGCTGGGGCCTTGACGGCTCGATGTTTGCAGGAATGACCAGCAGGGGATGGGCCAGCACCGGCAAGGCAGAATATGCCTTGCAGCGTTTGGTCTGGAACGGCGAAACGCCTTTCGAAATGAAAGACATCCATGCCCTTCCCGACGGATTTGAAATTGAATTCACCCTTCCTGTTGACGCAGCGAAACTGAAAAGTGCAATGAACTACTCCGTCAACAGTTTCACTTACAAATACCACCATATCTACGGCAGCCCCATCATCCAGAACCAAATCAGAAAGATCAGGGGCATCATTCCATCTGCTGATGGAAAAAAAGTAAAACTGGTGATGGACAGCCTCATTGCAGGCCATATTCACGAAATCAAGGTTCAGAACCTGACATCATCCAATGGCAAAGCGCTGTTGCACGATTTTGCCTACTACACCATGAACAATATTCCCGAGGGTGCTGCAACGGTCCTGACCGAAGAACAAAAGGTGAAGATGATGGACATGAAGCATGACATGAAAATGATGCCTGAAACAAAAACCCCAGTCACTACTGTATCAGCCAAGCGCAAATTGACCATGCCTGGCGATTGGGGCCAGCCGGATGTTGTGCTCAAACTCGGCACCAAGCCGGGGCTGAAATTTGATGTGGCACGCTTTGAGGTGAAGGCAGGTGCCAAGGTAAGGTTGATCTTCGGCAACAATGATGACATGACGCACAATGTGGTGGTGGTTGCACCCGGCACTGCAGACGAAGTGGGAAACCTTGCACTGCAACTCGGACTGAAGGGCTCGGAAATGAACTATGTTCCCAATAGCCCTAAGGTCTTGTTCCATACCAAACTCTTGCCGCCGGATGAAACTGAAAGCATTTATTTCTTTGCGCCATCCACGCCTGGTGAATATCCCTTTATTTGCTCTTACCCCGGACATGCATCTGTGATGCGTGGCATCTTGAAAGTGGTCAAATAAGATGGTCAGGGAAATCCACCAATGGTTCAGCCCGGCGCTCAACAAAGAGATGCCTATTGCTGTATATGGCCATTATGGATTTGCCTTGTTGATGGTTCCCACCGCGGCGGCAGATTACCTGGAATACGAAAGGTTTGAACTCATCAATGAACTGAAACCCTTTATTGACGCCGGAAAGCTGAAGGTTTTTTCTGTCAACAGCATCAACACAGAAAGCTGGATGAACAAACAGATGGAAGGCGCACACAAGGCCATCCGACAGAACCAATTCAATGCATATGTTTTCAATGAAGTTGTTCCATTCATCAAATCAATGACCTCCCAGGATACACCCATCATTACTTGCGGTGCTTCGTTTGGGGCTTTTCATTCGATGAACCTGTTCCTCAAAAGACCAGACCTGATCAATGGCGTGATTGCCATGAGTGGGGTCTACGACCTGATGGAATACACAGACGGGTTTTATGACGACCAGGTCTATTTCAATTCTCCGATGCACTATGTGCCCAACCTCAGCAACCACGATACGCTTGAACAGATTCGGCGCAGTAAAATCATCATCGCTACAGGAAGCGGCAACCACGAAGATCCTGAAGCCAACAAAAGGTTCTCAGGTGTTCTGCACAACAAGTCCATTCCGCACGACCTCGAGGTATGGGCTGCAGACATCCACCACGACTGGCCTACCTGGAGAAAAATGCTGCCTTATTTTATCGATCTGAAATGGTGACGCATCCTGAACACTGAGTAGTGAAACTGGTGCCGAAAAGAGTAACTTTGACCCATGGAAAAAAAGCTGTTCCTTCTCGATGCATTTGCGCTGATTTTTCGTGCCTATTATGCACTGATCAGAAGCCCGCGCATCACCAGCAAAGGAAAAAATACCAACGCACAGTTTGGTTTCACCAACGCATTGATCGACCTGCTGAACAAGCAAAAACCCACCCACCTGGCCGTATGTTTTGATACTGCCGCTCCTACTGAAAGACATACTGATTATGCCGAATACAAGGCAAACAGGCAAGAGGCCCCCGAAGACTTGTTGGCTTCCATCCCCGATATCAAAAAAATCATCGAAGGCCTGAACATTCCCATTCTGGAGACCGATGGTTTTGAAGCCGATGACGTGATTGGCACATTGGCCAAACAGGCAGAAAAAGCAGGGTACCAGGTATACATGGTTACGCCAGACAAGGATTATGGGCAACTGGTTTCTGACAACATCAAAATATTCAAGCCGCCTTACCAGGGTGGAGATTTTGAAATCATCGGCCCCAAAGAGGTCTGTGAAAAATGGAACATCAAAGACGTTTCGCAGGTAATTGATATCTTGGCCATGATGGGCGATGCGGTAGACAATATTCCGGGCATCCCTGGTGTTGGAGAAA
>JBIJAE010000111.1:0-5635 GCA_044345895.1 Chitinophagaceae bacterium | reverse complement strand
GTTGTGCGAAAGCAGCTGTTGCAAGGAGCAAACAGGCTGAAATGCTGAAAATCTGTTTCATATTGACTTGTTGTAATGATTTATTGCTCATTTTGATGACAAATTTACATGGTTTCCTTTGTTGGTGGTGTTAAAATCAGGTTAGGGCTAGAAAAATCTGAAATTCACATTAACTTTATACGTACCATTTCAATGAAAATATGAATCCAAGGGTTGAAAATGCAATTTATCTGGGGGAGCATAAACTGAAAATTGTTTTTAGGAACGGGGAATGCAAGATTTTTGATTTCACAAATTATCTTGATTATCCTGTTTACAAACTCCTGGAGAGTGATCAATATGCTAGGCAGCTGCATGTCCAAAACGGCACGGTTTGCTGGGGAAATCAATTGGATTTTGATCCTGACACCCTTTACCTGGATTCAATCCCTTTGGCTCAACCGACTGCAATTTAGCCTGTTGAGGGTGGGGGAATTTTATTTATCTTTCCAGTTCAATCCCCATACATGAAAAAAGCCCTGATTTTGGCCGTTTTTTTTGCCATTGCTGCAACGGCCTTCTCCCAGAACAAACGCATTTCCATCATCCCCCAACCCGCAGTATTGCGTGAGGGTACTGGCACATTTACTATTGATGCCGCCACTGCCATTGTGGTTGGAACAAATGACCCCGAGGCGAAGAAGGTTGCAGAAATGCTCAATGTTGAGTTGAAAAAAGCAGCTGGATTTTCCCTGAACATTGAAAACACGCCAAGGAAAAAAAGCATTCAGTTCCTGCTTTCTCCTGAGGAACCCCTTGGAAATGAGGGCTATCGACTTGCCGTAACAACGGAAGACATCAGCATTTTTGCCCCAAAACCTGCAGGGCTTTTTTATGGCTTGCAAACCCTGCTGCAATTGATGCCGAAAGAAATTGAAAGCAAGCAGGTTGTAAAAGATATCAGCTGGACTGTTCCGGTAGTAAACATTACAGACCGTCCTCGGTTCGGCTGGCGTGGTTTGATGCTCGACGTGTCTCGCCATTTTTTTACGGTGGATGAAGTAAAGGCCTTTATCGATGACATGGCCCGATACAAATACAACCTCATGCATTTTCACCTGACGGATGACCAGGGTTGGAGATTAGAGATCAAAAGCTTGCCCAAGCTGACCGAAGTGGGTGCATGGAATGTAAAAAAGACCGGAAGGTTCAATTATTTCACGCCTCCTGCAGACAATGAACCCCGCGATTTCGGTGGATTTTACACGCAGGAGCAGATGAAGGAATTGATCAGGTATGCAAAGGATCGCTATGTAGACATCATGCCAGAGATTGACGTGCCCGGCCACTCTCTCGCCGCCATTGCATCTTATCCCGACCTTTCCTGCACCCCCGGAACCTATAAGGTCAATTCAGGGGAACCCGTTATGGACTGGCACGATAATGGTACGTTTACTGCCCTTGTTGACAACACACTTTGCCCTTCCAACGAAAAGGTATATGGCTTCCTCGACAAGGTATTTACTGAGGTGGCGGCACTTTTCCCTTTTGAATACATCCACATGGGTGGCGATGAGTGTGCAAAGAATTTCTGGGAGAAGAGTGCAGAAGTGAAGGCTTTGATGCAACGCGAGAAGCTAAAAGACATGCACGAAGTTCAAAGTTATTTTGTAGGACGAGTATCAAAAATTATTGCTACAAAAGGAAAGAAAATGATGGGTTGGGACGAGATCCTGGAGGGTGGTCTTGTGAAAGACGCATCGGTCATGAGTTGGAGGGGCCTTAAGGGCGGCATTGAAGCTGCTCAAAAGGGGCACGAAGTGGTGATGACACCCAATTCACATGTTTACATAGACTTAATGCAGGGGGATGCGGCGATTGAGCCCATTGTTTATTCATCCCTTCGGTTGAAGAAAACCTATGAGTTTGAACCATTGCCGGAGGGGGTTGATCCCAAGCTGATAAAAGGCGGGCAGGCCAACTTGTGGACCGAGCAGATCTACAATACCCGCCACATGCAATACATGCTCTGGCCCAGGGCCATGGCCGTCGCTGAAGCTGTATGGTCTCCCAAGCAATCCCGCAACTGGAACAGTTTTGTGGGTAGGGTAGAAGATCATTTTGGTCGCTTCCAGCAGGCTGACAGGAAATATGCTCCCAGCATGTATGATCCTGCTGTGAAAGTCTCCAAAGACGCAAAAGGCAACCTGCTGTTGGATTTTGAAACTGAAATCGATGGCTTGACGGTTCATTACAGTTTTGACAATTCATTTCCTGATTACCATTATCCTGCATACGGCCGCACTTCTATTGCAGTGCCCGTTGATGCAGCACCGCTCAAAGTGGTTACCTACCGTTCTGGAAAGCAAGCGGGAAGGATGATGACAATCAGCATTGAAGATTTGAGGAAGAGAGTGAAATGAGGTTAGAGGTTTAGGGGTGTAGGGGTTGAGAGAAGTTGAGGGAGGTTGAGAGAGGTTTAAGAGGATGAAGGGGTTGAAGAAGTTGAAGGTATAGGGGTTTAAGGGTTGAGGGGTTTAGAGGGATGAGGTTCAAAACTAATTTTTATGACATCACAAAAAATAAGATGGGGTATTCTGGCCTGTGGGCGGATCGCAAGAAAATTTGCGGCTGACTTGCAGTTGGTTGAGGGTGCTGAATTGGTGGCTGTTGCATCGCGCAGCATTGAAAGGGCCAGGGAATTCGCTGCTGAATATCCCTCCAAGCATGTGTTGGGTTCTTACGAAGCACTGGTGGCATTGGAAGATATTGACATTATTTATGTTGCAAGCCCGCACAGCCATCACCACGAACATACCCTGCTTTGTTTGAACAACGGAAAAGCTGTTTTTTGTGAGAAGGCTTTTGCCATCACCAGTCAACAGGCCATTGAAATGGTCAACCTCGCCCGCAGCAAAAATTTGTTTTTGATGGAGGCCCTCTGGACAAGGTTTCTGCCTCATTATGCCAAGGTCAGGGAAATGATTGATGAAGGCAAGATTGGAGCCTTGAAAGGGGTTATTGCCAATTTTGGATTCCTTTCAACACAGGGTCCAGACCAACGCCATTTCAACCCCGCTTTGGGAGGAGGTAGTTTGTTGGATATCGGCATCTACAATGTTTTTCTCGCACAATCGATATTGGGCAAACCGGATGAAGTTATTGCATCAATGACCCCCGCATCTACAGGTGTCGATGAACAATGTGCCATCATATTTAAATACAAGAATGGCAGAATGGCCAGCCTTTTTTCCTCCTTTGCATCAAACCTTGAAACGGATGCCGATATTTTTGGCACCAACGGGCGCATCCGCCTGACCAATCGTTTTTACGAACCCACCGCCACCATTCAATACTATCCCGATCAGGTAGATAGCCGAACCCTTGTTCCCATTGAAAAGGAGCCTGGTTGGGGCTATCAGCACGAGATCAGGCATGTGGTTGATTGCCTGAAAAATGGCCTGAAAGAAAGCCCGGTATGGGGTTTGGATGAGACATTGGCGTTGATGGAGACCTTGGATAAGGTGAGGGAGAGCATGCAACTTTTCTACAAAATCCAATAATCTTAGTCGATTCTTGAAACAAGTTTTTTCCCTTTTCTTGGTCCTGCAAATTGGATTGAACGCTTTTTCTCAGCGATGGCAAGGGAAGTGGATTACTGCTGCTGGCGTCAACAACAAACCCAATACATGGGTTGCATTCAGAAAAGAATTTTTTATTGGTGACAGTACAATCAAACTTCCATTGCGTATTGCTGCCGATACCAAATATTGGTTATGGGTCAACAATAAATTGGTCGTGTATGAAGGTGGCTTGAAACGTGGCCCTACCCCGGAAGACACTTATTATGACAGTCTTGATGTTGCTGGATATTTGGTAAAAGGCACCAACTCAATTGGCGTTTTGCTTTGGTATTTTGGCAAAGAGGGTTTTTCTCATAAAAACAGTGGTAAAGCGGGTATCCTCATCGATTGTCCAGCTAACCATGCCGATGTTTCTTCGTCAGAAAGATGGGAAGCAATGGTGATGGATGCATACCAAACAGCGGATGACCCAAGTCCTAATTTCAGGCTGGCGGAATCCAACATCAGGTATGATGCAAGGGTTGAGAAATTGAATTGGCAGTCACGGGCAGCAACGGCAATGCAAAAAGCTGTTGAAATAGGAAATGCTGGTAATGCCCCATGGAATCAATTGATAGGCAGACCAATTCCTTTTTTTAAAGATTTGGGAATCAAGGATTATGTTTCCATGAATGTAATCAACGCTGGTTCCATGTTTACCCATGAAGGTAAACTGCCATACAATTGTCAGGTGCATCCTGTTTTAAAAATAAAGACGAGCACAGCTGGATTGAAAATAAAGGTGTTTACCAATATTTTCACGTTCTTGGGAGAGCCAACAGTCAGGGGTGAATACATTACCAAAACAGGTGAGCAGGAATTTGAATTTCCTGGATGGATGAACGGGGAAAAAGTGACCTACCAAATCCCCAAAGGGATTGAGGTGATTAAGTTGCAATACCGTGAATCTTCATTTGACACAGCAATTGAGGGTGAGTTTAATTCTGATGATGCGCTGCTGGACAAGCTATGGAAGAAAGGCCAGCGGACCTTGTTTTTGAGCATGCGCGACAATTACATGGATTGCCCTGATAGGGAAAGGGCCGCTTGGACAGGCGATATCGTTTCGCAAACAGCACAATCTTTCTATTCCTTATCCACTTCATCACATACACTTTCAAAAAAGTGGTTGTTGGAAATGAGTGGTTGGAACAAGCCCAATGGTGAATTTTTGTCTCCTGTTCCTGCAGGTAATTCTGATTTGGAAATTCCGGACCAAACCCTCACAACATATGGGCTTCAGGGCGTTTGGAATTATTATATGAATACAGGAGACACAGAATCTTTGAAAATGCTGTTTCCGCAAGTTGACAGGAATTTGACGTTTTGGGAGTATGACGCGAATGGATTGATCAATGTTCGGGGAGCCGGGAACCGATGGATTTGGGGAGACAGGGGAAACAGAATTGACATGAAAGGCTTGTACAATATGCTTTATGCTGGCGTGCTCAGTTCCATGGCTAAAATTGCTGGAGTTATAGACAAGCCTCAAAAAGCAGATGAGTACTTGATGAAGTTCAATGCCTTGAAGGCTGCGATAAGAAGACACATGTTGGTCGGAAATGGGTTCAAGTCTGCTGAAGTCAATTATTATGACGAAAGGGTTCAGGCTTTTGCCATGCTCAATGGAATTGCGGAGGTGGGTGATCATGCCGGCTTAATGTCAATCATCAATACCGGCTTTAATGCCAGCCCGTACATGGAGCAGTTCATCATTCAGGCGATGATGAAGGCTGGATTCATTGAAGATGGGCTTGCACGAATCAAGAAGAGGTATGGGTCAATGGCGGAGGATAAAAACTGGTCTACACTTTGGGAGGGATGGTCTATTCCGAATGATGAATTTGGGGGAACAACACCGAATCATGCCTGGAGTGGAGGAGCTGTTTATTTATTGCCCATGTATGTTCACGGGATAATGCCCATCAGCGTAGGGTATGGGCGAATAAGCATCAAACCATTGGATGGACCCATCAAGAATTCATCGGTTAAGGTGCCTTCCATTTTGGGATTGATACAATCCAGTTTTAAGT
>JBIJAE010000152.1:0-4602 GCA_044345895.1 Chitinophagaceae bacterium | reverse complement strand
TAAGGGAAAAGGCCATTGAGGTTTATGACAAATTAAGTTTGCAAAATCCTCTCAATAGCCATATTTTTGCAGACAAAATTTCACAGATCAAAGAAAACAAGATATGACAACAATTTTTATCATCTTAATCATATTGGTTTCAGTGCTTTTAGCGGGTATTGTTTTGATACAGAATCCCAAAGGTGGGGGTCTTGCCGGTAATATCGCAGGATTCAGCAACCAATTCATGGGTGTAAAGCAAACAACTGACGTTCTTGAGAAAGGAACATGGGTTCTTTCAAGCATTTTGGTAATTCTTTGCCTGGTCTCCGCTTTGGTTATCAATTCAGGCAAAACAAGTGGATCTGATACATTGAAAAATATTCCAACCACCACTGGAAATGCAGCCCCCCAACAGGCCCCTGCACCGATGCCACAGGCTCCAGCTCCAGCTGCCACTCAACCAAAATAATCAAATTTTACTACCTAAAAACCCTGCTTTCAAAAAGCGGGGTTTTTGTATATATTGAGGTATGGTACAAAAAAAAACAAGGAAAAAAACAATCAAAAAACGATCAAACAAAACCTCAATTGTTTTGCTCACTGTCCTTGCATTTATTTCTGCAGCTTTCTTTTATGTGCTTTTTCTCAGGCCGGCAACCAGTTTCAATGCTGACAAGGCCACTTTGTATATCCCAACCAAAAAAGCTGACAAGTCTTTTGTAAAAGAGCTTGTTCGTAAACACGTTAAGCCGGTGGGATTTACCACTTTTCTGGCATTGTCTGAATGGTCAGGATACTGGGAAGCAATCAAGCCAGGGAGGTATGTCATTGAAAAAAATGCTAGTATTTTCACTATTTTCCGGAATTTAATCGGAGGAAGACAAACACCTGTTGAACTAACCATCAACAAGTTCAGAACAAAAAGAGAACTTGCAAAATATGTTGGGGGGAAGCTTGAATGCACTGAGGCTGATATTTACCGTTTCATCTCCAACAATGACTCCATCCAACCATTCGGCGTGAAGCAGGAAACACTCATGACCCTTATCATTCCCAATACCTATGAACTCTATTGGAACAGCAGCCCCAGTGATTTCATGAAGAGGATGACCAAAGAGTCAAATGCGTTTTGGACTGATAGTAGGATTGACAACGCTAAATTGCTTGGCCTTTCCAAAGAAGAGGTGATCACAATTGCCTCCATTGTTGAAGAAGAGACCAATAACAAAGATGAAAAACCAACAATGGCCAGTGTGTACATCAACAGATTAAAAAAAGGCATGCCCCTTGGTGCTGACCCAACCATCAAGTACGCAGTAGGAGATTTTAGCATCAAAAGAGTCACATTCAAGCACATCAGTTCAACGGCAGGCTCTCCATACAATACGTATCGAAACAAAGGTTTGCCTCCAGGCCCAATATGTACACCATCGATTTCCTCCATTGATGCAGTTTTAAAAGCTGAGAAAACTGACTTTTTGTTTTTTTGTGCAAATGCAGACTTCTCAGGATCACATAGCTTTGCATCAACTGAAGATGAACATTTTGAAAATGCCCGAAAATACAGAAGGGCATTGGACAGCCTTAGGATACACTAATAGAACACAATGATAAAACTTCAAAGGATCCTGATTGAAAGCAGGCCAATAAAGGCAGTGATCAACTGGTCAAAAAAACTGGTCTTGCCAGGTTTTGAAGGTCTTCCATTGTATGATGTGCTACATTTTTTCTTTAAACAAACACAGCAAATAGGACTCAATGAACGGGCCGCTTCAGTGGCATTTAATTTCCTGATGGCGGTTCCACCACTGTTCATATTCATCTTTACGCTCCTATCTTACATACCAGGCTCTAAAAGGTTATACGATGAGGTACTTGTTCTCATGCAAGGAATAATACCAGACGACGCAACCTATACCATGATCAAAAATGTAACGGATGACTTTTTTGCCACGGGAACAGGAACGCTTTCATTTGGACTTTTACTCGCCATATACTTCTCTTCAAATGCCACATTGACCATCATGAGAACTTTTAGGAAATCCATGTTGCACATTGAAGTGGAGGAGCGTAATTTCATTGAAGTAAGGCTAAGTGCCATTAGGCTTACATTTATCATTGTTTTATTGATCATCGCAACAATCATGATCATGCTCACCCAAACCATTATTTTGAATTGGGCCATTGAGCAAATGAAGATTAAAGACAGCATCATTGATTTCATTTTTGGCTCCGGTCATTTTTTGGTAACGTTTTTACTGATTTTTTTGGCGATTGGTCTCATCTATCGGTATGCACCACATGTTCAAAAAAAGTGGAGGATCAGAACACCCGGAGCGCTGCTTGCTACTATTTTGATCATGTCATTCACCTATTTATTCTCCTATTGGGTAAACAATATTGCTTCTTACAATAAAATTTACGGATCATTGGGTAGTATTTTGATCCTGATGTTTCTTGTCTTTGTCAATTCACTTGTTCTGCTGATAGGATTTGAGTTGAATGTCAGTATCAATTCACTAAAAAGCATCGCCGAAAAACGAAAAATATTTAACAACAAATAAAATTCAACATGCGCCATTTCGTAGCATTCGCATTTCTCTTTTTTACAATTGCTGGATTTTCTCAAGAGACCATCAAGTTGACCATTTCTGCTAAAAACAAACAGGGCAATAAAATTGAAGGAGTTGAAGTCAGTTTTCTCAATTTCAACCTGTTGGCTGAGCATCAGCAAAACGATAAACTTGTTTACAATAATTTGGCAAAGGGCTACTATGAGTTGCTCATTTCTGCAGAAGGATATGCATCAGTTATCTGGAAGGGGCAACTGAACAATACACAAGAGATTTCTATTCTGATGGAATACAATTCCGTCAAGCTGGACGAGGTTGTTGTGAGCAGCGACAAAAAACAAGTGAACATTTTGAATACACCAGGTTCTATCAGTTCCATCAATGCAAAACAAATCAGGGACATGCGGATTTGGGAAATCAAAGATCTTTCGGGGTTTGCTCCCAACTTGTTTATCGCCAATTCCGGCGATAACCGTAATGTCACTGGCATCAGGGGAATGGTTACCACTTCTTACGAACAATCAGTTGCCACCTATATAGACGGTGTGGCACAATTCAATCTGGATACCTACATTCCACAATTGAATGAAATTGAAAGCATTGACATCATCCGTGGCGCTCAGGGAACTTTTTATGGAAGAAATGCTATGGGTGGAGTGATCAATATCACAACAAAGAAACCTACCAACACAAGGCAAATCAATGCCGGTGTTCAATTTGGCAATTACGGACAGAAAAGGATCAACGCTTCCGTAAATGCACCGATTATCAAGAATAAACTTTTTTTTGGTCTATCAGCACTGCATGACGCTAAAAATGGTTTTTATACCAATGAGTTCCTCAACAAGAAATTTGACAAGCAGCAACAAAGCATGCTCAACCTACAACTGAAATACTTTTTGAGCAAGGGCTGGAGCATACAGGCTGACTTGAAACAATATATTGCCAATAACGATGGCGCCTTCCCATTGGTGAATGACAAAAAAGCCTTGTTTGAAAAACCCTATACCCTTTCTCAAAACCTTGGTTCCACCATGAGAGACAACAGCAGAAATGCCTCAATTGTCGCCAAGCACAAAGGAAAGAAAACAGACATCACCCTTCAGCATGCCAGACAGCGCAACTACAGGTATTATGAGAATACACTGGATGCAGACTTCTCCCCTGCTGACATTGTAGGAATATTCAACAATTATGGAAAAGATTTCAATACAGTAACTGTTACAACAAACGAGCTAAGGTTTAATTCGGTAAAATCTTCTCCCAATAAGGCTTTTGATTGGAGTGCCGGCATCTACCAATTCACACAAAAAAGCCCTACAAAACAGGCGACTGTTTTTGGGAACGATGCCGGACTTTTTGGTGTACCAGATAAGAATTTCTCCATTATTTCCATCAACAAAGGAGATAACAATGGTCTTGCTGCTTATGGTCACATGAGTTACAAAGTCAATGATAAAGTTAGCGTTAACGGTGGCATGCGCATTGATAGGGAAAACCGACAGTTGACCATTGGCAGTGAGTATGAAAAAAAGCCAAGGCCTGCTTTCCCCATGATGGCAGATACCACTGGGAAATCATCCTATGGAGCATTTTCACCCAAACTGGGCATTCAATACCAGCCTAGTGCACATGAGCTGATGTATCTATCCTTCAGCAGAGGATTCAGGAGTGGTGGGCTGACATCAATCTCTTCAGATCCATCTCAAATTCCATTGTCTGCCTATAATCCTGAATTCAGCAACATGTTTGAAGCTGGTATCAAAGGAAAAGACAAGAACAACCAGTTCAGGTATGCAATTGCCGTTTTTTATAATAAAGTCATGGATATACAAACTCCATTACTGGTATTACCAGATGCTGTTACCATTATTCAAAATGCCGGGAAAATGAATGCATGGGGAATGGAGGTTGAAATGGAACTTAAATTGGCGAAAGGATTGAGTGTACAGTATTCAGGTGGATTGACATCAGCGAAATACGCTGTTTTGGGAGTCGTTAGCAATGGCAACCAGGTTGACCTATCCGGCAACAAACAAGTCTTTAC